>JBFHGX010000129.1:0-11012 GCA_041582875.1 Bacteroidales bacterium
GATTTCATTGAACCCGAATTGGTACAATGTGCGATTACCGTAGAACCATCGTTCAGTTGAACATCCGCTAAAAAGCGCTTATACCGCTTAATTAACCTACCCGGAATAAGTTGATTTTTAAAATCCATGCCACAAAAATACAGTTTGACAACACACCCGGGCATCATGCCCATGTTTTTTATATATTCGTTCCCTCAATTCTAAATGTTAATATCATGTCGCAACGCGAATGGAAATCGATGCGGGCTTTTGAGGAAATCAAGCTCGAATACTGGAATCATGTGGCTAAAATAACCATTAACCGTCCCCGTTACTATAATGCCTTTACGCCAACTACAACTACTGAAATGGCTGTCGCACTGGAGATATTACGTGAAAATCAGGAGGTTTACACCATCATCCTCACCGGAGAGGGCGATAAAGCTTTTTGCAGTGGCGGCGATCAAAATGTAAAAGGTAAAGGAGGATACATTGGCAAAGATGGCATTCCCCGGCTCAATGTGTTGGATGTACAACGCAAAATACGGTCCATGCCCAAACCCGTTATTGCCATGGTAAACGGATTTGCAATTGGTGGTGGACATGTTTTGCACGTAGTGTGCGACATGACCATTGCTTCTGAAAACGCACGTTTTGGACAAACAGGGCCTAAAGTGGGCAGTTTTGATGCTGGTTTGGGTTCATCGTATTTGGCCAGTATCGTAGGCCAGAAGAAAGCCCGTGAAATCTGGTTCCTGAATAAACAATATACGGCTGCAGAAGCCTTGGAGATGGGAATGGTTAACAAAGTAGTTCCTTTGGACAAACTGGAAGATGAAACCATAGACTGGTGTTTAACCATGCACAAACGCAGTCCGATGGCACTCCGAATGATTAAGCTAGGCATGAATGCCGAACTCGATGGGCAAATTGGTTTACAGGAATTTGCAGGCAATGCTACCTTGCTTTACTATCTTACGGATGAAGCCCAGGAAGGTAAGCATGCCTTTTTGGAAAAACGCGACCCTGACTTCCACAAATATCCCAAGTTTCCTTGATGCACTCAATGAAGCGAGAAAAATCATCCAAATTTGCAGCTTGGGTAAATGCCGCCCGGCTCAGAACGCTTCCGTTGGCGCTTTCAAGTGTTATCATGGGGAGTTTTTTGGCCGTATTTTCAGGGGTTTACTCCTGGAGCGTCATCGGTTTGGCTCTACTAACTACCTTAATTTTACAGATCCTTTCCAATTTTGCCAACGATTATGGTGATGCCGTAAAAGGAACCGATAACGAACATCGGTTGGGTCCCACACGGATGGTTCAAAGCGGCAACATCAGCCATGAAGAAATGCGTATGGGAATATCAATCAGCGTAATCCTCTCATTAATTTCTGGTGTGCTGCTTATTTATGTAAGCCTGGGTGATCAATGGAAAACCGGATTGCTCTTTTTTATTTTAGGATTGGCTTCCATTGGTGCAGCCATTAAATATGTTGTAGGCACAAACGCCTATGGATATCGTGGATGGGGTGATCTGTTTGTATTTCTGTTTTTTGGACTTACAGGAGTTGTTGGCACCTATTTCCTGAACACCCTTGGTACTTCCTGGAGCATTTGGCTTCCGGCGGCTACTTTGGGATTTTTTAGTACCGGCGTACTGAATCTGAACAACATGCGCGATATTGACAACGACAGAAACTCTGGTAAAAAGACCATTCCGGTCAGGTTGGGATCTGACAAAGCATATACCTATCATTTGGCTTTGGTATTAACAGGATGGCTATGTGCTATTGCATTTACTCTCCTCCAAACACATGGCCCATGGCCTTGGTTATATGTGTTAACACTGCCCTTTTTTATGAAGGACCTGATCAAAATCAAAAAAAAGAACCTGCTTCAGGAGTTGGATCCCTACCTAAAAAAACTTGCTTTAAGCACCTTCTTTTTTACCTTACTTTTTGGAATCGGACTTATCTTGTCATAATATCAAAGTTAAATTTAAAGTATCTTTACCTCAAAAACCATGCTTTCTGCCCGTTATTTCCCCTACAGACTCAACTTTAAGTTTAAAGCGGGTACCTCCCGAGGTATTCTACAAAACAAAGATTCCTGGTTTATTGAGGTTTGGGATACACAATCGCCCGACATTAAAGGAATGGGAGAATGCAGCTTAATTGATGGACTAAGTCCCGACCGGCTATCCGGTTTCGAGCAAAAACTCAACGAAGTTTGCACCAACATCCATCAAATAGACGAAAACATCAAGCGGAGTTTAATTGAATTTCCCGCCATTCGTTTTGGTTTAGAAACAGCATTGCGTGATTTGGAATCGGGTGGAAAAAAAATACTGTTTCAGTCACCTTTTACGGATGGACTTGCTTCTATCCCCATCAACGGCTTAATTTGGATGGGACAATACCAAGAAATGCTGGCGCGGATCCAAAAAAAAACAGAAGAAGGATTTCATTGCTTAAAAATGAAAGTCGGAGCCATTTCATTTGACGAAGAAATTAAACTTCTTCAACTCATTCGCAAGGAATTTAACCCCGAAAGTCTGGAGATTCGATTGGATGCCAACGGTGCCTTTTCAGCCGGAGAAGCACTTTCAAAGCTTGAACAACTATCTGTTTATCAAATTCATTCCATCGAACAGCCCATTCGTGTCCGGCAATGGGAAGCAATGACTACACTTTGCCAGAAAAGTCCAATCCCCATTGCTTTAGATGAAGAATTGATTGGCATTGGTAGTAGTAGTGAATTAAGCAGGATGTTACAGATCATACATCCCAAATACATCATCCTGAAGCCCAGCTTAATTGGAGGATTATCCGTAGCTGACCAGTTTATCCAGGCTGCCGAGAGCAATCGGGTGGAATGGTGGGTGACTTCAGCATTGGAATCGAATATCGGTCTTAATGCCATCGCTCAGTGGACCTACACCCTTAACAACCAGATGCCACAAGGACTTGGAACTGGTCAACTGTTCACCAACAACCTGACATCACCCTTGGTTATTGAAGAAGGCCGACTCCATTACCATCCTGAAATAGCCTGGAATACTGAAAACTTAATGCTCAAGAGTTAACCGATGCAAATTTCCTTTCTCAATCAAGCTTATGACTTGCCTGCATTTTTAAAACTCTGTCAAAGCGAGATTAACATCAAAGATGCAGCGACTTGGAAACAGGCCTTGTACCGCATTTTTATTGATTGGCACGATACCTCCGAAACACTATCTGTTCACACATCCGGATCTACCGGTGAAGCAAAAAAAATACGCCTACAAAAACAATACATGCGTGCAAGCGCCCGGGCTACACTCCAATTTTTGGATATCAAACCCGAAAGCTGGGCATGGCTTTGCATGTCGAGCGAATACATTGCTGGCATCATGATGATTGTCCGGGCATTGGAAGGAAATTTAAACCTTTGGATTTCAGAGCCGACTCTCCATCCCTCCGTGCCTGAGTTAAATAACATCGCCTTAGCCGCCATGGTTCCCATGCAAATAAGCAGCTGGGTAGCTCTTAAATCAGAAGGTGAAATGCTTGAGAAGAGGATCACTCATTTACTCATTGGTGGTGCCTCCATTGAAAAATCTCTCGAAATGAAACTTAGCTCCATGACAGGTTTTGCCCTATGGCACACCTACGGCATGACGGAAACCATCAGTCACGTGGCCTTAAGAAGAATCAATGGGAGTGAAACCACATCCGGTTACGCCCCCTTGCCCGGTGTTCAAATATCCATAAACGATAAAGACTGCCTGGTAATTGATTATCCAACGATCGGAATCACCAATCTGCACACCAACGACTTAGCTGAGATTAATACCAACCACAGGTTTACCCTCAAGGGACGGGCCGATTGGATTATCAATAGTGGAGGAATAAAAGTCAATCCCGAAAGTATAGAACGCGAATTGGAAGGCCATCTCAGGTGTCCGTTTTTCATTACCTGGAAAACGGATCCCCTTTTAGGTCAAAAAATTATCTTATGCATAGAGGACAATGGCAATTTGTTGTCTCAAATCTGTTCAATTTGGAAAACAATTGAATACCAATGCAATAAATCACATTTATTGCGTGAAATTTGCTTCATTGACCGCTTTAAAAGAACAGAAACTGGAAAAATCCGTCGGGAGGATACACGGCTTTTGGCAGAAGGACAAAAGAGACAACAAATAAATGCAGCAGATTAATGATATTTGATTACTTTAGTACGCTTTAAAGAAAATTTTTGAGTAAAAATCAGATTTAACCTGATAATACCAAAAATGATGTTAATTTTGAATTCGATTAAATGAAGTGAAACCATGGGCACAAATAGCACATATAATTTTTCGGATAAGGTAATTTTGATTGTAGAAGATACAGAAACCAGTAACCGATTCTACAATGCAGCACTTAGTCGAACCAATGCCAATTTATTATGGGCAATTAATGGCGACGAGGCGTTAAAGAAAGAAGAAGAAAACCCCAACATTGACGCCATTCTTCTTGATCTCAACCTTCCTGGAATAAGTGGTTTTGAAGTACTTAAAACCATCCGGGCAAGAAATACTGAAGTTTCCATTATCGTACAAACCGCCTATGTACTTTCGGGTGAAGAGGCCACTTGTTACGAATTAGGAGCCAGCGATTTTATTTCGAAACCCATCATGCTTGATCATCTGTTGGGAACCCTGGATAAACATCTTAACAAATAATTATCCTTCGTCGATAATTGATTTGGCTTCTTCCATTATTCTCTCAACTTGTCTTTCCGATTTTCCTAGTTTGTATAGCAATACAGGAGAATTAATAAGTGTACGGCACAAAACAACCTCTTGCTCCAACAAAGATAATTTTTCAGCTTTTGATAAAGAATGCATGGCTGTGATGGGATGAAATCCAGCTGTATCAATAAGTTCACGCAAACTTCCATTCTTAGGATAGTCCCACGAAATCATTTTCAATCCGGCACACGTACCATATTGCAATGCATCGCCAGTAAATCGGGTGTTGGTAACAATCCATCCTTCGTAGTTCATCGTTTTTTCACCATCCGATCTCTCCCATGCCTTCTTCATATCCATAAAACGGGCATGAATGTACAATGACACCTTAACATCACTTTTACGGCGGATGTCGTTATGAAATTTACATTCAACCATAACACGGGTTTGATCCTTTTCTGCCACCACATCCAGTTCATGACCTACGCACATGCCTTTCGCCAAAACACCAACTTGTGCATCATACCCTTGATTATTCAAAATTTCTCCTACAAGAAATTCAAAAGGGTGACCAGTTGGTCCTAAATCCAAAATGGCTTTTTTTAATCGATAGCGTCCCGCTACTTTTGAAGATTTCTTACGCAACTGAGCATAGGCCATTTTATATAGTTCATGGGTCGAAATTCCATCTTTCATTTGAATCATTACCAAATCAACCACCCGATCGACTTCCTTTTCATCTGCTCCGGACCGGATTAATGATTCACGCAATTTTTCTACATTAAACTCAGCACGTTCCCCATTGCGTTTAATTACACTTTTCATGTGGCAATTATTAATTAAAACATTGAAATATGAATTGCCCTATAATTAAAACTATCCTCGTTTAAGGTGATTATTAATACAAGACAAATTCAAGGTATTCTTTATGAAAAAATTCAGCGTGAATGTACAAAAAAAGCCCATACCACAGAGTGGGATGAGCTTCCAAAAAAAAATGAACAATTACAGCTATATTTTAAAAGAACTTTTTCTAATTATTATTTCCTTCACCTAAAGGACTACAACATGCTTCGTTTTTTTACACAACTTCAAACGCATTTTAAACTTGATAATTTCCTGCGCTTTTGGTGATACTAAAGTATGCATAAAGCAATGGATTATACTGATTTTCAATAATAATATTTAGTGTCGATCTGTAATTCATATTGCCACGACTCATAAATGCCCTATTAAAACGATTGCAAATGAAAATCGACACTACCCCTTCTGATGCAGAAGCATTAAAAAAAACACTCAAAAGGACTCATTTTTTAAGACAAACTGACTTTCAAGCCTTATAGCAGACTTATTTCATACAGTACAAAACCACAAAAAGAGGCAGCAGCAGCCCATCAAGTTTAACACCTAATAGGATATCAGAAAAAAAAGGACGCCAAATAATCACTAAAGATTCGACCATTAGCAACAGTGTAATCAATTACAAACCCATCATAACAGGATTTGTTACCAATTAAACAAGTCCTACAAAACAAAACATCCGCAAAAGCGAATGGCTTCTGCGGATGTTTAAAATGATTAAGGAACTGAAATCAGATCACTTTTACTTTTTTACAAATTTACTGGTTATCATTTGTCCATTTTCCATTCGTGCACGAACCACATACAATCCATTTTTCAAAGTTTCAGTATTGATAACCATCGTGGTAGCACTATCAAAACTTTCACCTGCAACCCATTGCCCTAATAAATCATACACATCTACCTGATCGACTCCCTGTTCAGCATTGATATACAAATGATTATCGACCGGATTAGGATATAGCGCCATAGGAATTTCATTGAGAGTTAAATCTTCGATATCGAGATAAGTACCCTGATTAAGTTTTTTCGTAGTATAAATATGGTATTCGCCCGGATTCAAATACAATGGATCATTTACATTTGAAACCTGAATGGAATCACTGCTCAGAAAATCGTACCAAATACCTGTTTGTTGAAAATTTGGATTCACTGAACCTGCTACCACATCAAAATTTCCAACGATGGTGACATTCATAGAGGAATGATTCAAGTGGATGGTTTTATAAAGCGAGTTTTCACCGTCAATGGAGAAGTCTGTTGTACTAAATGCAGGTTCGTTTTTCTTAAGATCGATTAATGCTTTGAATACATTGTACACGCGTTTCCTTTTGACATTGTCGTAATAGGACCATTTTACCGGTTTCGGACTCAGTCGGCAATCATCACTTATGGTCCCGTTTTCACAGGTATTGATGGAATAATCGTACCCCAGTTCACCAAATTGCCAAATCATCTTGGGTCCGGGAACGGTGATAAAGAAGGCTGCAGCTGCCTCAACACGACTTAAAGCTGTATTCAATTCGGGTACCGAATAATTACCGCTCGAATTTCCATAAGTCAGGTTTTTATACATCATACGCTCCTCGTCATGACTTTCCATGTAACCAACAAGGTGGGGCTTTGTCCAACCACGATCTTCATAAGATATCCACGACATATCGTTTTCAGTACCATAACCCATGGATGCCTGACAATAGTTCCAGTTCATATTCCCCCATAAAAACATGCCAGCATCGGCCAAAACCTTCTCCTCTGAATTAGCAGTCAAATGCTCCAATAAAATTAATGCATCATCTTTCACACTAAAAATATGATTGGCCATTCTTTTTAAAATGTCTATACGTGCCTGATCGTAAGCCCAGCCATCACCCGGAGTGTTGGTAAAGCCTTTGGTAAAATCAAAACGAAATCCATCAATTTTATATTCTTCAATCCAATAGCTATTCACCCGGTCAACAAAATCTTTGGTGGCCTGGCTTTCGTGATTAAAATCGCTTCCCCAGCTGTAAATAGGATTGGGAGAAGTTACATTGAACCAAGGATTGTTAGCAGCAGGTCGGTTATTTTCACCATCCCAATACATCATCGCCAAAGGGCAAGTACCATAAGCATGGTTGAGCACCATATCCATAATAACCGCAATCCCTCTCTTATGACATTCATCCACAAGGGATTTAAACGTCTCTTTTGGTCCGTAATATTTATCCACAGCAAAATAATAGTTGGGATTATAACCCCAGCTGATATTACCTTCAAACTCACTCACGGGCATAAATTCAATGGCAGTAACCCCAAGATTGGCCAGGTAATCCAACGTATCCAGCACACTGTTAAAGGTACGGGCGGTAGTAAAATCGCGCACCAACATTTCATAAACTACCAAATGTTCGGGTTCCGGCGTATTAAAATTTTCCACTTCCCATGGATACTCTTCCTGTCCGGTTTGAAAAACGGTAGCAATTCCTGATGTTTTCCCTGTCGGATACTGAATTAAATTGGGATAGGTAGCATCAGTAATGTATTGATCATTCCAAGGATCGCTCACCTGATCGGCATAAATATCGCCTACGCGAATGCTTCCATCGATAAGGTATTGAAAAATATATTGTCTGCCTTCTTCGAGGCCAGGAATTTCAACCCAAAAATGCAATCCGTCAGGGGTAATTTTCATCTCATATGACTCTTCGAGTTCCCATTCGCTGAAATCACCAATGGCAAAAATGTACTCTTTTTCAGGAGCATACAAACTAAGTGTAACGGTGTTGGCATCTATATAATTAATTCCATCTACAATTCCTTCCGGACGTTCTTCGATTACGGCTGGTCTCCTTACATAAACATACAGACTATCATAGGCCAGATCGGTAGCATTTTTAGCCATGACCTTAACCCAATGTTTACCGTAATCATCAGCAATAAAAGCGGTAAAAAACTCCGAACCTACGCCGGCATATATCTGAACATCATCAACATATACATATGTTGAATCGGCCTCGTTGCTGCTTCCTGAAACTTCAATTTGATCGTTTAACTCAACGACCAAAGGACGTTCAGCCGGAAGTGTAATCAAAACATTTAGGCCACCCTGACTTACATCATAAAAGATATCGCTACCATCTTCATTCTTTCCTGTAGCAGAACCATCGGTATTTCTAAAAACAAAAGCCAACTGTAAAATGGTTTCGCTCTCGGGAACGCCGTAGTATTCGCGTATAGAAGGGGTAATAATAAGTTGCCACAGATCTTCACCAACGGGTGATAACTGACATTCAGGAATATTGGTACTCCAACCGGCTTTTACGTATTTCCAATCAGAGGGTGAGGTACTGGCATCAGTGATTACGCCTGTGTGCGCATATACATCATCGGAAGTTCCTGCCAAACCTCCACTTCCCAGCTGTGCATTAAACACCACTGTTACCTGATCCTGATCGGTAGGAAAAGCCGGAGTTAGGGTTATTACCTGAGCCTTAGCATAAAACAGCGTAGCCGTAAAGAATAAAAGTGTTAACAATACATTTTTCATGGTTGTGTAATTGATTCATTACAAAGGTAGTTAAATATTAGGGAGTAGCCGTGTAAACGGGCAACAACAAACTGATCACCTTACAGAACCCGTATCAAGATGGGTTAATGGTTTGATGCAATCGATTGTGAGCCTTATAGAAAAACAGGAAGTGACTGACATTTAGTTGAATCATCAAAAAGCCGTTTCTTATTCGCATTAAAATTACTTCCTAAAACTTCCATCGTATCGAATAACTCTCTGTTTGCAAATACATACCGCTGAATTATGACAGAAAGTCAGCAAACTTGTTTTTACAACACCCAATTTTTGTTATTTTGCCGGGTAATAATTTTTCGTGGACAAAACCATTTTAGGACCTCATGGACAAAGAACACCAATCCCTTTTTGCTGAAGTAAAACAAATAGCCTCCTACCTTTGGAAACGCGGCTGGGCCGAAAAAAACGCAGGCAATTTTTCAATACGTCTTTCGGCCAAGGTAAGTGCTTCCAAAGAAGTTCGGCACACGATTACCGAACCTTTTCCCTTGTTAGCCAACCAAATTTTCCTCATCTCAGCCAAAGGAAGTTTGATGCGCAACATGGCGAAAAAGCCCAAACGAAACACCTTGTTCATTCAACTTGATGACAAGGGGAAAACCTACCAAATCATTCACCCCACCAAGCATACCCACGACCTGCAACCTACCAGCGAACTCCTCACCCACCTGGCCATTCATGCCCGCATGATGAAAACCAACATCAATGCCCGGGTGGTGATGCACACCCATGTTACCGAACTCATCGCCCTCACCCACATTCCTGAGTTTTGCAACGAAATCGCCCTCAACAACCTTTTGTGGAGCATGCATCCCGAAACGGTGATGTTTGTCCCAAAAGGAGTCGGTTTCGTCCCCTTCGAACTTCCCGGAAGCGCCGCCATTGCCCGCCTGACCATCGAGAAACTCCAAAAACACCGGGTAGCCATTTGGGAAAAACATGGCACCTTTTCCATCGGCTCCAGTCTGAATGACTGTTTCGATGTACTCGATATATTGGCTAAGTCTGCCCAAGTTTATTTTATGGTCCGGCAAAGTTTACCCAAAGGCGACCAACTGGGATTAACCAAAGAACAACTTGAAGGATTGAAACGGATTGTGTTTTAAACGGAAATAACTTTTCCAAAGTTTAAAACTTTGGAAAAGTTATGGATTACAATATATTGATGTCTGTTAATACTTAATAAATTTCCCCATATAAATCCGGCTGCCGCACTGTGCTTGAATCAGATACAAACCTGAGTTCAGCTTCTCGACTGAAATGGGGTTGGCTTTTCCTACACTTCCTGCATCTACTAACTTTCCGGTAACGGAGAAAATTTGGTAGTCGGCACACTCATTTTCGTTGCTTTCAAAATCGATGGAAATTTGATTGCGACATGGGTTGGGGAAAACTTGAACAAATAAATGGGGCAGTTCGGAATCACCAATGGAGGAAGTAGTTGAATAGTTGAAAAGTTGACTCGAGTCCTTATACCAAAGTGACAAAGCATTATCCCAAACCCAGACACAACCATATTGCTGAATGCCAAATTGATCACCATACCCTAGCTCAAGTCTGACGAGAAGGATTGTGCGCCGGGACTTGGGCTTCCCCAATCTTCTACCCTCTCCGAAGTCCAACAGCCAACGCCAACAGCCAACAGCCTTCCCTGTCATCCATGTTCCAATACCCACGCACCAGCCAAATAATATTTAATCATGATCGTCATGAAAATCAGCGTTCCATTTTCCCGCCCAAAGCTTCAGCTTTCCCCTAAAACGGCGAACACTCCACCGGACTAAAGCTTCTTGATCTGGGCGCCATGAACGAGTTTTTGTCCTTGTTGATTAGTCCAATGTCATCCAATTCAAAAATCAAACTGATTTCATGACTGGGACCGGTAAA
>JBFHGX010000130.1:0-10911 GCA_041582875.1 Bacteroidales bacterium
ACCCAATGCAGCAGCATTATCGCTTAAAGGAAAAAAAGATTTGGGTGTACATACTGAAATGCTGGTCGATAGCATGATGGAGCTTTATGAAGCGGGTGTGATCACCAATAAAAAGAAGAGTTACTACAAGGATAAATTTGTATGCACTTTTGCGATGGGATCGCCTGATCTATACAAATGGCTCGATAACAACCCCTCCGTAGAGTTTGTCAGAGGTAAGTTTGCCAACGATCCCGCGCTTATCAAACTGAACTCTAAGATGGTTTCGATCAACACTTGTATAATGGTCGACTTAACCGGACAGGTTTCGAGTGAGTCGTTTGGTACACAGCAGTATTCTGGAACAGGAGGGCAAGCAGATACCGCCATCGGAGCGGTGGAAGGAACAGATGGAAAAGGGAAATCGATAATTGCTTGTCGAGCCACCGCTCGAGGCGGAAGTGTTTCTACTATTGTGAGTGTTTTGCCTTTAGGAACGGCAGTTACCTTACACCGATCTAATGTCGATTACATCGTTACAGAATTTGGTATTGCGTCTCTGCGTGGAAAAACCATCCGTGAACGCACCCACGAACTCATCAATATCGCTCATCCCAAATTCAGAGATCAACTCATGCAGGAGGCTCTCGAAATTGGATTTATATAACCGAAAATCATGAATAAAATTAAAATAGTGGGAACCGGGATGTATGTTCCGGGCGCACCCATCAACAATCAGGAACTAAAGGACCTTACGGCTGTTGAATTTGATTCTGCGAAAATGGAGGCCAAATTGGGTATTTACCAACGCCACATGGCCGGTTTGCGGGGAATAAACGAAACTACTGCTGATTTTGCCACCAAAGCTGCTGAGCGAGCCATTAAAGATGCCGGTATTCAGGCCGATCAAGTGGGGCTCATCATTGTAGGAACTGATACGCCGGAGTTTATTACACCTGCTACTTCCATTCTTGTTCAGGGACGATTGCAACAATCTGAAAAGTGGACCAGCACTTTTGATGTGTCCGCTTCCTGCGCCAGCTTTACCATAGCTTTCGACAATGCCGTGCGGATCATGAAAACAGATCCTACCATTAAATATGGATGTGTGATTGGTGTATATAATATGCCGGCTTTTATTCGGGAAGGCGATCATTTTTCGTTGCCGATTTTTGCAGATGGTGCCGGTGCGGTTATTATTGAAAATCAGTCAGAAGGTGCGTCAGATTACATCAATAGTCAATTGCTGACCGACGGCACCCAATGGGATTATATTGGTATTTATGCCGGTGGCTCCCGTAACCCCGTTACCGAAGAGAAAATAAAAGAAGGTACCATCGGCCTACAAAGCCTGCAGCCCATGCCTGGTGATCGCAATGTGCGGTTGTGGCCCATGGTAGTTGACAGATTACTCAATAAATCAGACCTTCAATTGAATGAAATCGACCATTTTATATTTACGCAAATCAATAAGTCGGTGATACTAAAAGTGATGGATGCATTGAAGTTGCCCTACGAAAAAACCACCTGTATCATGGATAAGTATGCCTACACAGGGTCGGCTTGTGTGCCCATTGCTTTTCATCATGCAGTAAAAGAAGGGAAGATCAAGCGGGGCGATCGTGTCATTTTTGTGGCCTCAGGTGCCGGACTGGCAGTAGGCAGTAACGTATTTACCTATTAGGATATGAAAGAAAATCAAATAACTGTCGGCATTGTGGGCACGGGAATCTATATCCCCAAAGGACGAATGACCGCCAAGGATATTGCTGATCAGTCGAATGGAATTTGGAGCGAAGAGGCTGTGATTGAAAAGCTTGGTATCATTGAAAAGCCCATGCCAAGAGACGAGGATGGAACCCAGGAAATGGGGGTAAGGGCCGCTTTGGATGCCTTGAAAAACACAGGAACCGATCCACTAAGTATCGATTTAATTATCAGCATTGGCGAGGAATGGAAAGAATACCCACTCACCACAACCGCCATCTATATCCAGGAAAAGATTGGGGCTTCACGCGCTTGGGCCTTCGACATGCAACAACGTTGTTGTAGCACGGTTTCGGCCATGAAAATTGCAAAAGACATGATGGTGGCCGATGAAGCCATCCAAACGGTGCTTATTGCTGGTGGTTACCGCAATGGAGATTTTGTGGATTATGCCGATCCCAGCATGTCGATGATGTTCAATTTGGGAGCTGGTGGAGGCGCAATTATCATGAAGAAAGGAATGACCAAGAATTTGTTACACGCATCCCACGTGGTAACAGATGGAAGTCTGGCACGTGATGCCGGTGTTCTTTATGGAGGAACTTGCCATCCTATTACGGCTGAAAATGCCGATGTCGCATACAAATCGTTGAAGATATTCGATGTGGAACACATGAAAAACCGCTTAAACGATGTATCGTTAAACAATTGGTTTGAATGTATCGATCAAGCTTTTGCCAAGTCGAAATTGGAAAAAACGCAGTTGGGATATTTGGGAATTCTCCATTTTAAACGTTCCATGCACCATCAAATTCTACAAACATTAGGATTGTCACCTGATCAGACAACCTATCTGGAAAATTACGGCCATTTGGGCCAAATCGATCAAATTCTGTCGCTCCATTTGGGCTTGTCTTCCGGTAAAATCAAAGAGGGGACGGTTATTTCAATGATATCGGCAGGAATTGGCTATGCGTGGGCAGCTAATGTGATTACCTGGGGAGGTGAAAAATAAAAAGTCGCAGTAATTTCATTGTAACCTATATATAAGTATTACAGTATGTTAAAATGTAAATATCCTGTTAGTATATAAAAGTCGCAAGGGGTTATAATCGAATCACTGACATCAAATTATATATCAAAACTTAAATTTGTATTAAATAATCAATAACTAAAAATTAAATCAAAATGAAAAAAAATCTTTTTCTTTCGTTCGTTGCACTTGCAGTAATTGTATTGGCTTCTTGTTCAAAAGATGCTGCCAATCCTGCACCAACCATTGAAAGCGTTACAGCTGTGGAAAATATTGTAACCGTTACCTTTTCTGAAGGTGTTTATGCCAATGCAGATGCTACTGGAAATTTAAGCGCTACTAACTTGACTGTCACCATTCCTAATGTGACTTTTACTACCAATGTTGCTCATGTAGCTGGTGAAAAAGTAGTCACCATTACCTTGGATTATACTTCAATTATTCCGGTTGATACTAAAGTTACTGTAACCACAGCCACTTCCATTTTTGACGATAAAGGTGAAGTGTTAGCTGCCGGTGCCACTGCTAGTACTGACTTAGCTCCAGACTTGGGAATTATTGGAAATTGGTATTCTTCAGGTGACAATGTTGCCCCATTATTGGTAACCTATTTTGCGGTAGATTCCATCTATGCAGAGTTTAAAGATGATTTTACTATGTATGTTGAGCAGTACAATGTGGGCAATGTCAGTGGAACTCCTGATGTTATATTCACAAGTACATACTCTATGGAAAAATCAGGTGTTGACAATATTTGGAATATCGTAATTGTTCAAGAATTACCTTATTTAGCTGATGTTTCAGGTATTTATGAAATTAAAATGGATCCTGAAGTATTGTGGTACGAAGTGGTTCAAACCTCAGGAACTCAAAATATTCCTCCAACAGCTGAGGCTGGATTTGGAAGCAGCAATGGTGGTGCTTTTGGTGACACCAATATTCAGAAGTTTGTAAGAATGTAATGACTTAAATTAATAAAAAGGACTGCTTATTGTGCCCTTTAAGCAGTCCTTTTTTTATTGAAGAATAGCTGTTTAATATATTAAATCAACCTACTATGAAACAAAAACTACTATTGATCCTGTTGGTTATTTTGGTTGGGATTTATCATCCCATCCTGGCTCAAGTGATCAATTTGCGAGAAGAGGAGCAAAAGGAGTCATCCTCCTCGAAGGATCTGTTTAAAAAGGATTTGCCATTTTCATCGGGTGAGCACAAAACGCTGCAGTTTTTCGCTTTTTTTATCAACCAGGGGGTGTCTACCAATATGTATCCCGAAAGCAGCTTGTTCAACGGTCAGCTGGTTGGACGTTTATTTGGAGCTAACTCTTCTTCTACCTCAAGTACCAAGACTTCTTTTTATGCTGAACAGCGTTTAATCCCATTTTTTATTTATACCCCACAGTTGTTTAATGGCAAAGCCTTATTGCGGGCTTCGTTTGAAATTGATTGGACCTGGGGAGATCAGGCCTATGGTGTAGGAGGTAATAAAGGAGGTGCTCTATCGGCGGATCAGGTGAATATTCAAACTCAAAATGTTGAAATCGAACTCATTCCGGCAACGGGTTGGGCTGTAAACTTGGGATTGCAACGTTTGTTTGATACACCCTTTAATCCTTACCGAACCTTCTTCGATAAAATGACATACACAGGTTATCGTTTGGCCTATTGGGGTTCGGATGCCGTTGGAATTTCGGTACGGAGGAATACCGATTTGTCGAAAACGAAAGTAGGATTTTATAAGCTTTACGAAAACCTGCAAGAAATTCATGATGATGTTACCTTGCTTGAAGCGGTTTATCGCCACAAGCTTCCTAAATATTGGAACCTAGGTGTTTCGGCATATGCTATCATCGACAGAGGAAAGAATACCGGAGGTGTATCTGTTTTCGGTCAAGGTCTTACCAGTACTTTGGTGGCATACAATGGTGGTTACAGGTTTAATTTTGGTACCAACGATTATACTGCCAATATAGCCTGGTTGGGAACATTTTTCAGTCGCAATCCTGATTTTATTATGGATCGTTTTCAACTATCTGGATTCTTTAATTATAACCTGGGAAAAGTAAATGTAAATCAGGAAGGATGGGAGCAGGGTGTTGATGTAGGTGGTTATGCTTTTATTATGCGCGGTGCTTATCGCTATGGTCAAACGGTTGAGGATTATTTTTCAGTGGATTATGTGTATTCATCAGGCGATGAGAATGGCATTTCTGACGGAAAGTTTACCGGTGTACTCACCGGAAATACCTGGGGAATGCCTGCGTCAATATTTATCAGTTCAGGTGCTTATCTGTTATTTCCTCATGGCAATGTGGTCAACCGTTTTACTCCGGCTGTTGCCGATATTTCCAATATGGGTTATGGTTTGAATGCCTTCACCGTTAATGCGTATCACGACATCATCCCCAATAAATTGAATGTGAAAATTGGTGGAGCTCAAGGATTTAGCAATGTGATTCCGGCCAACGGCGGAAGCAATATGGGAACTGAAGTCAATGCGGCAATCAAATACCGCTTGGGTGTTTTTATGAGTGTGGAATTGCATGCGGCCAATTTGTGGCTGGGTGATTTTTACGACAGCAACGATGACACCTACAGCTCTGACATTAACGGAAGTTACGACGTGCGTCCTCCAGATCCATGGACTGTTTTTCTGGTATACAAATGGTTACTCTTTTAAAAATACACAACATGAAATATATATTCTATAGCATTATTATATGGGCTGTTGTGTCGGTAACAGCCTGTGCACCATATAAAAATATACCACAATTGAAAACTTTCCAGGACATTGAGTATCCTTCGGTTGTAAAAAAGGCCCAATTGTCAAATGGAGTTGAAATGGCCTATACCGAAACAGGATCAGGCGATGAAACTATCCTGTTTATTCACGGATTGGGTTCCTACATTCCGGCCTGGAACCGCATTATTCCTGAGTTAAGTAAGACTTACCGATGTATAGCTATCGACTTGCCCGGTTACGGAAAATCGAGCAAAGATCCCCACAGTGGCCTGATGACGTATTATGCTGATGTGGTGAATGAGTTTGCCGATTCGCTTCAATTGGAAAAATTTAACCTGGCTGGACATTCCATGGGAGGCCAAATTGCCATTGTTTATGGATTGAGTTGGCCCGAAAGAATCAATAACCTCATTCTGTTTGCGCCTGCTGGATTCGAGCGATTTACCTCAGGGCAAAAGCGTTGGTTGGAAGATGTGATGACTCCAGTTTTGGTTAAAAGTACTACTTACGAAGCCATCGAAACCAATCTGGCATATAATTTTTATAACATGCCTCCGGAAGCTGAGTTTATGATTACCGACCGGATGGCCATGCGTGGTGCAAAGGATTTCGATTTGTATTGTTATGCAGTGAGTAAGTCAGTAGGAGGGATGGTCAATGAGCCAATTATCGATAAATTAGAAGAGCTGCAACCACCCACACTCATCTTTTTTGGTGAAAATGACAACCTCATTCCCAATCGCTATTTAAATCCAGGTTCCACACGGAAAATTGCCGAAACCGGAGCAGGGTTAATTCCCAACAGCAAGTTGATCATGATTCCCAAATGTGGTCACTTTGTGATGTTTGAAAAGCCGGATGACATTCCACAACAAATCATCGATTTTATTCATTAACACTTCTCATAATTTTGTTTTGTTTGTGCCCGCTTACCTACTTAGGTGAGCGGGTTTTTTTGTGGAAATGGGAACATCCATTTTTAAAACAAACCATTAACTTTGGTCAGAATTATAAATACGGATTTCATGAAATTATCTAAGTTTTCCAGTTTTGTCAATTTACTGTATCCCCATGAATTAAAGTACCTTGATTCCATAGAACAGTTTGAAAATGAAGAAATTATTCGTATTGTTGAACGCATCCGGTTCAATGTGTATCATCCCGACAAGGTAAAACCCTTTTTTGAGGATATTGATAAACGGAAGTACTCGTATTTAATGAAATGGATCAGGGAAAAGCTCGATCAGGCCGATGTGGATGTTTTTTTTGAGTGGATTATCAAAATGGAGCGCGAAATTAACATGGACAACGTGCATCCTGCGGATGAGAAAAAGCTCCTGAAATTTACTCAAAATATCCGGCCGACGTCCTACTTCTTCATTCGGTTTTATGAAATGCTCAACGCTTACCGCGACTATTTGCTCATACGTACCCGGATTTTTTATTACGAACCGGTTCAGCAGTATTTGCTCAAATATGAATCAGATTACAATCGTGCGCTAGAGTTGAATCGAAAGATTAATAAGTCGGCAGAAGACATCATTAATCACCACCTCACTTCCTCTGGAGATTCCATCCAATGGGAGGAGTTCTTAATGGAAACCTTTAGGAATACGAATATTGATGGTTTTACCCGCTATAAAGCTTTCGTTAGGATTACCTATATTCATTACAATTACCGCAAATTTGATGAATTAAAGGATATTTACAATGAGTTGGATGCTGAAATTCAAACCACCTCTTTTTATTCAAAACGTATTTTGGCCAATTATTACTCCAACCGATCGATGATGCATTCCATGTTGCGCGAAATGGATTTGGCTGAATATTATGCCTATTTGTCTGTAAGACAGAAGAATTCCGATTATTTGTTCTACCTCATCAAGTTGTGTAATATACTTATTATCGAAAACAAAAATAGTACAGCCTTAAAGCTTATGTCGGAAAATATGGCTGAACTAAAGAATAACAACAGCATGTACACACAAATTGGATTTGTCTCGGTGTACATCAGGGTGTTGAACAAAAATGGGAAATTCACCAAGGGAGAAAGTTTTGGAGAGAGCTTTTTAGCCAACAACAAAAAGGAACTTTTCAGTTTTAGGTGGCATATTTTCTTTTCTGCTTATTTAATGTCGCTGCTCAAGCAAGAAAAGTACAAAAAGCTGTTGAATATCGAAAAAAGGTATCGTTTGGTACAACGCGAAAAGGAATTTTACGGTAAAGCTCGTTATGTACCTACCATTCAGTGGTATCATTGTTTATCGCAATATATGGAAGGTAAAATTAATGAGGAGAAATTGCGCCAGATTTTACAACATTCCATTGAGAAAACCCAGGACAATAAATACCTGAATATGAAGATAAAGGAGTTAAGGAATGACATCTTTGATTTTTTACCCAATATTCTTTGATACAATTTGTTGTATATTTGGTGACATTTTAAACAAACTAGTATCCACATGAAAAAAGCAATTATATTCTCTCTTCTGATTCAAATACTTAGCTTTTCAGTTATCCGATCTCAGATCGTGGAGACTCCCATGGTACTTATAGCTGGTGGAGAATACAATATTGGAAAAGATTCCGAAAGTGATGCAGATTATTCTCCTGCTCACCAGGTAGTTGTCGATTCGTTCTATATGGATATTCACGAAGTAACCAATGCGCAGTATTATGCATTTTGCAAGGAAACGAATCATGCTCTACCTGAATTTTGGGGAATCCAAAAATATTGCAGTGGGCTCGAATTTCCAGATTGTCCGGTTGTAGGTGTGAGCAAAAACGATGCCCAAGCCTATGCTGAGTTTGTGGGGAAACGCCTGCCTACCGAAGCCGAATGGGAAATTGCCGCTCGTGGTGGACTGGTTGACAATAGTTATGCCAATGGACCCACGTTTAATGACTGTATTGATTTAGATACCATTTTTGTTGATGGAGTGCGTCATCCTTATGATGTATTGGCTGGAAAGCCTAATGGATATGGATTGTATGGAATGAGCAGCAATGCCCGTGAATGGGTAAGTGATTTCTATGAAAAGGATTACTATAATAAAAGTCCGGCCAACAATCCCAAGGGTCCTGACCAAGGACGCTTGACTGTTGTCAGGGGAGGAGGTTGGAAGTCGGGTCCAAGCTGTAAAAAGGTATATACCCGAAATGCGCTTCGGGCTTCATGGGTGGACATCGCCATTGGTTTTCGTTGTGTAGCTCCGTTAACCCAATAGCACAAGACAAGTAATTATGGAAGATCATAGTGTTTTTATGGACAAAGAGCTTATGATGCCATCATGCAAAGCGATATCGATCAGGATATTAAAGCGACCCTGCAACAAGCTGTAAAATATGTTGAGGGAAGGGGTATTCAGTTGGATATGCGAAATCGTGCTCAACTGGCAGAAATCAGTAAATTGATTGATATTAAATTATCCTATTGAGTTAAAGAACTTATTGTAGATCGAATTCCCTTTGAGGGGCTGCTCCAATTGTCCCAGTTTAATCAATTGAAACTTCAGGGTATCCAGATGGAAATTGATTTCAATTCACCACAGACATTGGGATTTAAAGTTTGGGGGCTACAGGAAGCTTTTAAGAAATATAGATTTTCCCCTTGGTTTCAATAAAAAAAGCATTTGATTTATATTCAAGATACGTCCCAAATTTTCTATCAAACACCCAATTATACATTTTTAAATATGTAGTCTATTTCTCTTTTTATACCCATCTAGTTTATTCTATCTTTTTATACGCAAAACATTTGAATTCCTGTTCATTTTGCTGGTCAAATCTAATCATATTGCAAAGGAATTCTTCTGTAGGGTCGTTATCATGTTGACAAGCTAAACAAATGGAAGGTTTCATAATCAGCTCATTATTTATCTCGTACCCGTCATCATCAAAGAATCCCTGAATTTCCTCTGGCTTAATCGTATCTATGTGTCTTCGGTCTATTTTGTTTTCTTTTTTATCAATTGCTGAATCAATTTCATAATCATCTATTGGTGCACTTTCGCCTGTAATACAAGTAAAACAACTGTTTCCAACTGCTGCAGAGCCGATAACCCAAATATCATTGCCACAAGAACATTTCATCCCACTCTTATAATCCTTTAATGCAGAATTTAGTCGCTTCCTTAAATCCTTTTCTTTCTCCTTAGGGTTATTCTCCAAATGTTTTTTAACATAATTGTCTGTTGAAATCGCAATAAATCCCATGTTTTATAAATCTATCTAGTTATACGCAGCAATATTACTATTTGTAAATTTTCTCAAAATTAATACTTTTATGTATTTATGCTAAATGTCCTTTTTCTTAAAGTTTCAATTATCATGAGATGTACTGATTGTTGTTAACTAATAACAATAATCGAGGGATTAATAAGTGCTCGAAATAATATTTATGTATTTTAGCCTCAGACAACGATTGAAATGAAGTGCGTTTAAGTCTTCTTTTGTTTTGGATTCCTAATTACTAACTTAAAACCAATTTTTTATGGTTCCTAAAATTTCTACATTAAGCGGTTATATCCACGAGTATCAAAAAAGTATTTCCAACCCTACCGGATTTTGGGCCAATGTGGCCGACACATTTTATTGGCAAAGGCGATGGGATAAAGTTTTGGAATGGGACTTTAATGAGCCCAAAGTCAGTTGGTTTGTTAACGGAAAGCTCAATATTACTGAGAATATTTTTGAACGCCACTTGTTTTTGCGACAAGATCAACCTGCTTTGATTTGGGAGCCTAATGATCCGGGTGAAGCCCATAAAGTACTAACTTACGGTGAATTATTCCTGGAAGTAAAAAAGTTTAGTAGTGTATTGCTCAGTTTAGGACTTAAAAAAGGCGACCGGGTCACGATCTATCTCCCCATGATTCCTGAATTGACCATTGCCATGCTGGCTTGTGCACGCATTGGAGTCATCCATTCTGTGGTATTTGCCGGTTTTTCGGCCAATGCTTTGGCCGATCGCAATAACGATGCACAATCCAGACTTGTCATTACTTCTGATGGAGGATATCGGGGAAATAAGGTGCTGAAATTAAAGGATACCGTTGATGAATCAATTAAAACAAGCCCGTCCATTGAAAAGGTGGTTGTGGTAAAACGAACGGGATCAGAAATTACCTGGAATGATCATGATGTATGGTACCATGAGCTTATGGAGCAAGCATCCGATAAGGGGAAGGCAGAAGTAATGGATGCGGAAGACCCGCTTTTTATTCTCTACACGAGTGGTTCCACCGGTAAACCTAAAGGAGTGGTTCATACCACTGGAGGATATATGGTTTATGCCGCTTATACCTTTAAGAATGTATTTCAATATTCCTCGGGTGAGGTGTATTTTTGCGCTGCAGATATTGGCTGGATTACCGGTCATTCCTACATTGTATATGGTCCTCTTCTGGAAGGAGCAACCACTGTAATGTTTGAGGGGATTCCCAAC
>JBFHGX010000131.1:0-10907 GCA_041582875.1 Bacteroidales bacterium
GCACCCGTTTCGCCAGTAATGGCTGAAAATCCGGAAGAAAAGGAAATATCCAGTTGGTCAATTAATGCGTAATTATTTATTTTCAAGGATTTTAGCATATGCAGGCATGTTTTTTTCCTGAGGTGACAAAGCTAGTAAAAACCACAAAAAATCAATCATTCTTTTCGTGAGAATCCACACCATTCAATCAAGTTGTTTCTAACACCAATTGTTTAAAACGATCTCCCCGATGCTCAAAATTTTTGAACTCGTCGTAACTGGCGGCTGCAGGAGAGAGTAAACATATTGTGCCCACAGGAGCATGTTTTTTGGCCAAACCAACAGCCAAATCGAAATTTTCGGCAATCAACAACCTTTTTTTAGAATCGGAATTAAAAAGATTATTCATGCGTAAACCAGCTTCACCTACAAACACAAAACACTCAATTTCTGTGGATTCCAAAAAATGAACGAGCTCAGTGTAGTCAAGTCCTCGGTCAAAACCTCCTAATATCAAGCTTCCCACATTTCCTAAAGCCTCCACGGCAGCACGACACGATTGAGGAATGGTGCTGATGCTGTCATTATAATACATTACGCCATTCATTTCGCCCACAAACTCAAGTCGATGAGGAAGTCCCTTAAAATCAGGCAATATTTCAAGCATTTCATCCAATTCTACGCCAGTTTTAGCAACAGCTAACATGGCCGCCAATACATTCGATTTATTGTGCATCCCTTTGAGGTGAAGTGATGGAAAAGAAAACCTCCGGCCATAAACAGAGAACTCTGTTGCATTAAACCATATATTGCTATCCGATTCACCAGCTGACGAATACACAATCGAACAACCATCTCCCAAATTAGTATAATCGTTCAACGATTCAGGAATGATTAAAAAATCGTTAGGGAATTGTGCCCTAAATAAATTCATCTTGGACTGACGATAATCTTCGAGAGAAGCAAAATAATCCAGATGCTCAGGAAACACATTAAGCAAAATTGCAATGTGGGGTGAGTGCTGGGTAAACTGAAGCTGATGTGCCGAAAGCTCATAAACTATCCACGTTTCAGGGAGTATTTCGTCCAATTTGTCGAAAGCCGGAATTCCTATGTTACCTAAAAGGACAGCATTCTTACGCACGGACTTCAGTAAATAAGCCAACAACGTAGCAGTAGTACTTTTTCCTTTTGTACCTGAAACGCCAATCATCTGGCGATGGTATTTTTGGATAAACAAATTGGTTTGTGAGGTAAGTAAACTTTCCGGATGAAGGACCTCCCCAATTAATTTCACTCCGGGTGATTTAAAAATCAATGCTTTTTCCTTGAGCACATTCTGATATTCACGTCCGGTTGAAAAACTTAAAAAAGTATCTTTCTGCAAAAGTAAATCCGCATTAACTGCCACATTGGCATCGGCAATCATCAGCGAAAGCTGTGGAAAATACCTGCGAAGAAGCTGGTAAGTCGATTTGCCTTCACGACCAAACCCAAGCAAAATTACCCTTTCGTATGCCGATATCAATGGTTTAAGTAAGTCGATCATGCAGAGCTTCCTTTAAAAGATTAACCAATGATCCTGAAAGCTGATGCTCATCCGAAAATATATTCATAAGCGTACTGTAATCAAGCTCTCCCTGATCTGAGAAGTTGTAATTTTTCAACAACAACGGATGGTTTTTATGTGTGTGAAAAGCTTTGTAAATAGCTGCATTTACCTCATCCGGTGTACCCACACATTCAAAAGGCTTAATACTTGCACGACCGACAAGCTCATCAAAAGCCACCGAAAGCTGAGGGTTTTCAAGCAAATCGGTCCCAAAAATAGCTTGTAGTTCCTCACGTTTCAAAAATGGAGAAAGCATTACGTAGGTAAACAAACACTTTGGACAAGCACCACACCATTGGTTGAGTTTACTACCGACGTTACAACTTCTAAAACTTACATGATGATGTTTGAAACCAGCGAAGAGAGCAGCAATCTGTAATTCGTTGATGGGACGTAAAAAGCTAAAGTACTTGATTTCCTTATGGATATAATGGTGAACATAAGCACTAAAATCCTGTTCAAACTCAAAGGATTTCGAATATTGATGGTTGATATGAGTATCAGGAACAGTACTTTGGTTCGCACTGCTTTCGTTGGAAAGAGCAATATGCTTAATCCCTGATCCTGCGGCAAGCAACACCGTTAAAAATGCCAACATGGCTGAGAAAGGTGTATGTCCATTTAAAAAACCTTGTTGATTGAGATCCAACATCAAAGGATCTAAATGTCGGTTCACCAAAAGGGATTCATCCACAGTAAATCCAGCATTTTCAATGGTTTGATGAATTGCAGGACGCATATTCACCGCCATCGGGATAACGCTCATATTACCTGAGCGCAACAATTCAAGTGTAACGACAGAATCTTTTCCTCCCCCAACAGGCACCATTACTTTAGTTTCGTCAGCAGTAAAACTGATGGGTTTCAATGCTTTTCCTTCTGAAAAAATAATGAATAGATCATGAATTTCGCTATCGATACCATTCAAATATAAAAACTCACCTAGTCCATGTACGTACAATTTTTTCCACCATTGCACTTGTTTTTCGTCCAGTAAATGAGGCAATATCCTGATTTCAGGCGAGCAGGTCAACTTCCAATAACTTATCAATTCGATCATCCCCAAATGAAAAACCAGATTATCCAAATCACTGTTGGTTAGTTTGTTCCAACGATAGATTTCTCGAAAAGGGATGTCAATACTCGGCGAAAAATGATATACATCGCTGATACTAAACTGAAATGACGCCTTAAACCCAGAATCAGTTATTAAGTAGGTATATGATGTATACTCGAAAAAGGGATAACTTTTTCTTAGCTGATCAAAATCCTGCTGTCGGTTTTGAATATTCAAGGTCTTGGTATGTTTTTTGTTAGAAAATGGGTGTAAAAGTAAGCGTTTTTCAATCACCGACGTTTTGAAAATTACAAAACCATGGACAGATTTGATAAATATTTTCAAATAAAAAGCAACGATTTAACACCTGCCCGAGGCAGGATATTGATATCGGAGCCATTGATGGGGGATTATTATTTTGGGCGATCGGTCATCCTTTTGGCCGACCACAACGACGAAGGAACTTTTGGTGTAATCGTCAATAAACCCCTCAATCAACCCTTCAACAAAGCGGTTCCCAACTTTCCTGATTTTGAGGGACTGCTACATTTGGGAGGTCCGGTTGAAAGCAATGCCCTTTTCTATGTTCATTCATACGGAAAAGTTATCGAAGATTCTATTCCCATAGGAGGCGGATTGTATTGGGGTGGTTCTATCGAAATGATTAAAGAGTTAATCCAATTTAATCAACTCACTCCTGACAATATTTGTTTTTACGCCGGTTATTCCGGATGGTCACCAAAACAACTTCAACAAGAACTAGAAAGAAATTCATGGTTAGTAACCCATATGCCAGAAAATAACCTGCTTACCTCCAACCCTAACACAATGTGGAAAGACCTAATCAGACCATTAGGTCATGATTATCAGCATTGGACAAAATTTCCAAAAGATCCTATACTAAACTAAAAAAGGCAGCCTCTTGGGCTGCCTTTTTTAGTTATAGAACTGATTTACAAACCTTCGAGAACTGTTGTCCAGTTATGGATATCTTCTATTTCACCTTCTTGGATACCGCGCAGTGTAATAAACAACTTAGTCGAATATGGACCTGCAATTTCTCCATAAGCATAGGATTTATCAGTTACCCGATCGTAAATCCTTTTTATGGGGCTAATGATGGCCGCAGTACCGCATGCACCAGCCTCTTCAAAAGTATCCAATTCTTCCACGGGAACACGGCGGCGCTCTACTTTTAGTCCAATATCATGTGCAATTTCTTCAAGACTCATATTGGTGATGGAGGGTAAAATACTATCCGACTTGGGAGTAATATACTTTCCATCTTTGATACCAAAAAAGTTGGCAGGGCCAGCTTCATCAATGTATTTCTTTTCCAATGAATCAAGAAATAAAACGGATGCAAATCCGTCATTGTGTGCACGATGGGCAGGACGCATACCTGCAGCATAGTTACCACCTACTTTTATACTTCCAGTACCTTTAGGTGCGGCACGGTCATAATCACGAACCAACTCAATGTCAACAGGTTTGAATCCTTCTTTAAAATAAGGACCTACCGGAGTAACGAACACCATGAACATATATTCAGTAGCAGGTTTTACTCCCACCTGAGGGCCACTACCAATTAATAAAGGACGCAAATAAAGAGAAGCGCCAGTTCCATATGGTGGAATATAGTCCTTATTTAATTCGACTACTTTGGTAATGGCTTCGAAGAATAATTCATCAGGAACTTCCGCCATCATGATTCCATCGGCAGAATTGCGCATTCTGCGTGCATTTTCTTTCCAACGGAACAAACGTACTTTTCCGTCTTTACCACGATAGGCTTTCAATCCTTCAAATGCTTCCTGACCGTAGTGTAAAGCCGTTGCGGCAATGTGCATGGGAACATATTCTGAAGAGGAAACTTCAAGTGCTCCCCATTTTCCATTTTTGTTGTAACACCTTACGTTATAGTCTGTTTTGTAATAACCAAACGGAAGGTTTTTCCAATCTATATTCTTTGTATTTTCCATGAGTAATTGTTAAAAATTGAAGGTGCTAAGGTAGTGAAATTATGAGTACTCGAGCTAAGTTATTCAGGATGACGACAATTTAGAAACAGTTTACGCAATCGAGTGCGATGCATGTCATTTATGCTTCCAGCACAGATTGAAATGCACTTACTTTCAAAAGAAAAACCGATAAACAATTCGTACTAAACTATATTTCAACACTTTTACTTCAAATGACCAATAATTGATCAACAAGTGCAATCAAATATCCAGAGGATTCCTACCCGCATTTTGCAAACTTACATGTCCTTTATAGAGGTGGCAGAAAAAGAAGCAAAAGCACCACGATAACCAATGAAGGAAGCATATTCATGATGCTGATTTTTGCTAACCCCAAAATATTAATGGCCAATCCTATTAGCAAGATTCCTCCTACAGCAGAGACTTCTGTAATCATTTCTAATGGAATGAAATCGCCAAGCCACATGGTTAACAAAGTAAGTCCACCTTGATAGATGAAAAGAGGTATGGCCGAAAAAACTACACCTACACCCATTGTAGAGGCCAAAGCAATAGACGAAATGCCATCCATAAGTGATTTAATCAACAATAATTTGGAATCGCCCCCCAAACCTTCCGTTACTGCTCCCAACAGGGTAAGTGAACCCATACAATACAATAAAAAGGCCGTTAAAAGCCCTTCAGAAAAACGTTCATTTTTAAAACGAAACCTTGCTTTCAAACCTTGACTCATTTGCTCCATTCGCTGCTCTATGCGAAGGGCCTCACCAACCAAAGCCCCCAAAATGAGTGCCATAACCAAATAAAATACCTGTTTAGCCTCGAGCGCCAAGGAAATACCCAGGTAAAAAGTAAACAATCCGATCGCCTGAAAAAATATTTTACTGAATCTTTTGGGAAGCCGGCCTTTAAACAATAACCCGATGCTTCCTCCGGTTACCACAGCTATGGTATTGACAATCGTACCAATCATACTTTGATATTAATTTAGATACGAAAATAGAAAACCTTTCGTCTCCTTGCGACTTTATCAGTCAATTTGTAAAATAAACGATTTTTTTTTCTAATTTTAACGCTGTTACTTATACACCCCAGACGATAAATAATTGAACCGACAATACTCATCTAAGAATAAAATTTACTTATCAGATATTAAACCCAAATAAATTATCATGAAAATCACCAAACACCAATGGCCTGTTCTGATCGTTTCTGGTCAGTTTAACGTTCCCAACGACGAAGGTTTCCGACTTAACGAACTGGTACAAGAGCTAGAAGAAGTTCAACAATGCTCTGTTATTCCATCCTTTACTTACGAAGATGCGCAAGAGATTTTTATTTCGCGGTCTGATCTCGGAGCGGTAGTTATCGACTGGGATTTACCAGAAGAAGATGAGATGGAGTATATGACGGCTCCCGAGTTAATTGATATCATCCGCGAAAGGAATAAAAATGTACCTATCTTGCTTCTCACCGATCGACTTGAAACAGAAGACATTCCGGTAGATGTGCTGAAGAAAATAAATGGTTATCTGTGGAAAACGGCAGATACCACCGAATTCTTGGCCGGAAGAATAGAAACCCATTTACTGGAATACATTAAAGGAGTTTATCCTGCTTTTTTTGGCATGTTGGTGAAATATTCAGAGGAATACAAATATGCCTGGCACACTCCTGGTCATATGGGAGGTGAGGGCTTTTTAAGAAGTCCGGCAGGTGTTGCCTTTTATAAGTTTTTCGGAGAAAACACCCTTCGTTCCGACCTTTCCATTTCGGTTCCTGAATTGGGATCGCTACTGGATCATGAAGGCGTAGTTGGCGATGCCGAAAAATTCTCAGCCCATGTATTTGGTGCCGATTACACCTATTATATTCTGAACGGAACTTCCAATGTTAATCAAGTTATCTGGCGAAGTCAGTTGCTACCCAACGACATTGCTTTCGTCGACCGGAACTGTCATAAGTCGCTGAACTATGCCATGGTTATTACAGATGCGTTTCCTATTTATATGATTCCCCGTAGGAATAAACGAGGCATTATCGGGCCTGTTCGCTTGAGCGAATTTTCTCCGGAAACCATCGCCACCAAGATCAAAGGAAATAAACTTATTCCTGAGAACTTAAAAAAGAATCTTCCCAAAATGTCAGCTTTAACGAACTCCACCTACGACGGTGTTTGTTATAATGTAGTCAATATTAAAAAGGAATTGGAACGCAGTGTGGCCAACCTCCATTTCGACGAAGCCTGGTATGCGTACGCCAGATTCCATCCCATGTACAAAAACCACTTTGGCATGAGCGATGACAAAAACGAAAATCACCCTCCTATTTTCTGCTCACACTCAACACATAAGCTCCTCACTGCCTTTTCACAGGCCTCCATGTTGCACATTAAAAACGGTAGTTCAGTAAAAATTAACCCCGACGAGTTCAATGAATCATACATGATGCACGGTTCAACATCTCCTCAATACAGCATGATTGCTTCGTTGGATGTAGCTACCAAAATGATGCACGACAATGGTGAAATCATGTTCAACGATATGATTATTGAAGCCATTCAATTACGAAAAAAAGTCATTACTATACTCAACGATTTAAAAGAAAACGATCCTAAAGACTGGTTCTTTGGTATGTGGCAACCAAGCAAGGTGATGTTAAACGGAAAAGAACATCGTTTTGAAAATGTAGATGCTGAAATTCTGGCTGAAAATCAAAGTGCCTGGGTGATGTCGAAGGATAATCCTTGGCACGGGTTTGAAGACATGGAAGATGATTATGCCATGCTCGACCCCATCAAACTCACTTTTACCACTCCCGGAATTGACGATAACGGTAAGATGGCTGACGAAGGAATTCCAGCGGGCATTGTCACCAACTATTTAATAGGTAAAGGTATCGTTTGCGAAAAAACAGATTATTATTCCTTCTTATTGCTTAACTCACTAGGCACAACCAAAGGAAAACAAGGTACCTTACTGGCCGAATTATTTAAATTCAAAGAGTTATATGATAGAAATGCTCCTTTGTGTGAAGTCTTCCCTGACCTAGTGAAATCGCATCCGGAAGCCTACGCAGGTGTTGGATTAAAATCACATTGTAACGAGATTCACCAATACTATAAAAAGCATAAATTACTCGACAGCATGCAAAATGCCTTCCAGGTTATCCCTGATCAAGTGATGCGACCTGCTGACGCTTACCACAAAGTTGTGGGAAAAGAAGTGGAGTATGTGGAATTGAAAAACATGATGGATCGCGTTCCTGCAGTGATGATCGTTCCTTATCCTCCTGGAATTCCTATCATCATGGGTGGAGAAATACTGAATGCAAAAGCCAAACCCATTTATGAATACCTGGAAAAACGTCAGGACTTTGAAAACAAGTTCCCTGGCTACGAGAGTGATATCCACGGAGTTGTTCGCGAAGAACGAGATGGTAAAAAATTCTTCAAAACCATGTGCATTAAGAAATAATCTTCATGGTTGACCATCAAAAAAAAGTAGGCTTTTTCGGTCTCACTGCCATTGTGGTGGGGTCGATGGTTGGAGGCGGAGTCTTCAATCTTCCAAGTAACATGGCCGAGGGCGCAGCCCTCGGTCCTGTTCTTATTGCTTGGATCATTACCGGAATTGGCATGTATTTTTTGGCCAATACCTTTAAAATCCTTAGCGACGAACGCCCCGACCTGAGTTCAGGCATTTACAGCTATGCTGCCGAAGGTTTTGGCCGATATGTCGGATTTAATTCGGCCTGGGGATATTGGATGAGCACCAGTATAGGCAATGTATCGTTTGCCGTACTGCTCATGCAAGCTTTGGGATATTTTTTTCCTGTCTTTCTGGCCGGCAACAATTGGCAGTCGATTGTAGGAGGGACAATCTTTCTGTGGTTAATGAATTTAATCGTTCAACGCGGAGTTCAAGGAGCCTCTTTACTCAACGTCATTTCAACGGTCGCCAAACTCATTCCTCTTTTCATTTTCCTCATTGTCTTGCTTTTTGCATTTCACTGGGACAAACTTTCGTTTGATTTGTGGGGAGAGCAAAATGCTGCTCTTGGAAGTATTCCGAAACAACTAAAAAGCACCATGTTGGTAACCCTATGGGCATTTATTGGGATTGAAGGGGCTGTGGTAATTTCCGACCGGGCCAAAAACAGCAAGAATGTGGGCACAGCAACACTTATCGGTTTTGTTGGTGCTTTGTTGATCTACGCGTCCATTAGCATTTTTTCATTTGGGATTATGAACCAAGCCGATTTGGCTAAACTTCCCGATCCATCATCAGCATACGTAATGAAAGCCATTGTTGGCAACTGGGGAGCTGTATTACTTAACGTGGGAGTTATTGTTTCCATACTTGGAGCATGGATTGCCTGGACCATCATTACAGCTGAAGTGCCCTCATCAGCAGCTCAACATGGAGTTTTTCCCAAAGTTTTCGGACGGTTCAATAAACACGAATCACCATCGTATGCGCTTATCGCCACGAGTTTAATCATGCAGGCTACACTCATCTTTAGTGTATTGTCAAAGAATGCCTTTTTGGCCATTATTAGCATAGCCGGGTCGATGATTCTCATTCCCTATGCCTTAAGTGCCATGTATTTATTTAAACTCGCCTTTATTGAAAAATCGGGTTCGGTAAAAACCAAAGCATTTAAGACCAAAGCACTAATAAATGGCTCCATAGCCACGATATATGGGTTTTGGCTGATTTATGCAGCTGGAATACACTATATCCTGACTTCCACGATTTTGTATGCTATCGGGATATTTGTTTACCGCAAAGCCTGGATCGATAATGGTCGTAAAGGGCCATTGTACCAACCTGCAGAACGAATAATGGCCATCGTTTTGGTAGTTTTAGCCATTGGATCGATTATTTTTATGGCAGCTAACCTGCTGCCTGCCGATGAATGGGTTCACTTTTTCAAACATCACGCCATAAAACGAAACTAACATAAAACAAGGTTGCAAATGGTAACCTTGTTTTATTTTTATCGTAAACGCATCTTCGTTAAGCAGAAAATAAACTACATGTTAAAAAAGAAAATCAAAGAATGGGTAAAACGTTATCTGGTAGCAGATATCATCAGCACCATTTTCTCCATATTTATCGCTTGGTTCATTAAAGAAACCACAGATGACAGGGTACTTGCTGCTTTTGTTGCCTCAGCGGTGGCTTCCATATTGTTTTACGGAGTTATTGCGTTTACCGATGTGCGTAAAAGCATCAAGCACCATCGATTACGACAGAAAAAGTACACGACTAAATCTTTCTTAAAGGATTTCAGAAACCTGATTATTGAGTTTGGACCTGCTGAACTTTTAGACGTGCTCGCCGTTCGACCATTTTTTATGTACCTCATACCAACAATGATGACCAACTTTGTTGTGGGTTCATTTATTGGTAAAACTTTGGCAGATATCGTATTTTTTGTTCCCGCTATTCTGATGTATGAATTGAGGAAGAAACACTTGAAAAATTAGTTTTTACGCGGTTTTTTCTTGATTCTTTTCGAATCAAACATTTTACTGATAGCCTCCATTTCAAAAGCCAAAATTTCATCTGCTAAGGCAATAGTAGATTGATGGTCTTCGCCTAGATCACTCAAAAGAAAATAAGCCTTGTAAGCCCTTTCGATGCTATTTACTCTAACGAAATATCTTCCTGTAACACTATAAAACCCCCTCACAACCGAAACATGAAACATCAATATCTCAGGAAAATGCTGATTAATTTCAAACTTGTTGTCAAATAATTCAGGGATTTTACTGTGTTGCTTTGTCTTCAAAAAATACTCCGCCAAGGATGTTTTCCCAAAAATATAATCCGGAAATAATTTCCTTGTTTCACACAAACAATCAATATACTCACTAAAACGATGACTCAGCTGATAGGCAATTCCCAAATAGTTGTATATGGCAGGTACATTGGGATACTTTTTCTTAAACTTCAACAGGGTAATAATAACCTCATCATCAATAGCGTCCTAAACGAATAAAAAGAGAGAAAGAATTTAAGTATCTCAAAGTATCTTTGAGTTGCGTAACAAAAATGACTTTCTCTCATGACAAACTTAAACTTATTCTCTCAAATCATATCAAAATTGGATCGTAGATCTTTCAAAAAGATTGTTTCAGAAAAATTAACGGACAAACATCAAAAGGGATATGACAGTTGGACTCATTTAGTGTCAATGTTGTTTTGTCAGTTTGCCAAAAGTCAATCAGTACGAGATATTAGTAATGGATTACGTTCGGCTACTGGTA
>JBFHGX010000132.1:0-10904 GCA_041582875.1 Bacteroidales bacterium
CTTACCAAAGATATTCGTGCCAGTCACATACTCATCATGGTCGACGAAAATGCTAAACCAGCTGACACGTTAGCTGCTTACAACAAAATAATGAACATCAGAAATGAAGTTGTAAGTGGAGCCAAATCGTTTGGCGATGCTGCTGTAGAATATAGCGATGATCAGAGTGCCCGTGATCGCGAAGGCAACCCCGGACAACAAAACGCTCGCCCGGGAAACAAAGGTGATTTAGGCTACTTTACTGTCTTCAATATGGTTTACCCTTTCGAAAATGCAGCCTTTAACACTCCCGTTGGTGAGATTTCGCAACCTGTGCGCAGCCGTTACGGATACCATTTGGTAAAAGTTAATGATAGTCGTGATGCCATGGGCGTTGCTGAAGTAGCCCATATTTTTGTAGCCGTACGACCTGAAGCTACCGAGGAAGACATCACACGCAAAACGGAAAAAATCAACAATATCTACCAAAAGATACAGGAAGGTATGTCCTTTGAAGATGCTGTTACTGAATATTCTGAAGACAAAGGGTCAGTTCAAAACCAAGGTAAACTCAGCAAATTTACATCTAGTAGAGTTGTACCTGAATTTGTTCTTACCGTTGATAGCCTGGAAATAGAAAGTATTTCAGCTCCCGTTCGCACCCTTTACGGATGGCATATCATCAAATTGATTGGAAGAGAAACTCCCGGCACTTTTGATGAAGAATCGGCACAATTAAAAGAACGTTTGGCAAAAGATCAACGCAGTCATAAAAGTGAAGATGCTGTAATTGCTGCAATTAAAAAAGACAATAAATTCAAGACTTATCCAAAAGCTAAATTAGCTTTGTTCTCTATGATTGACACTACTGTTTTGCAAAAGTCATTCAACGATAGTGCCTTTTTAACCATGACAAAACCGGTAATGAAACTAGGCAAAAAGGAATATTCGCAAGCTGACTTTGCCACATTCGTGGAAAAGAACCAGAAAAAAACTGAAAACATCGATAAAGAGGTGTACCTCAATCAGTTATTTGATCAGTTTGTAAAGGAAAATTGCTTAAGCTATATGGATAGCCAATTAGAAGAAATGTATCCTGACTTTAAAGATCTGATGAATGAATACCATGACGGCATTTTATTGTTCAACCTTACTGACGAAATGGTTTGGACCAAAGCTGTGAAAGACACCCTTGGTTTACAAGCATATTTTAACGAGCACCAAGACAAATATCAGTTTGGAGAACGTGTGGATGCTACCGTTTATAAAATTCGCAACAAAAAAGATGCTGACAAAGTAGCTGCTTTACTTGAGGAATTTCCTTTGGATGGAGATTTAGCAAAAGCACTTGATCGTGACAGCATCCGCAGTGTACGCATGACTCCCGGAAAATTTGAACAAGGTACCGATCACTACATTGATGCTGTTAAATGGACACCTGGTTTGGCTGGTCCCATTGCTTCAGATGTTGAAGATTTAGTGGTTTTTGTCCGGATAAGAGAACTACTACCTGCTCAGCCAAAAGCTTTAAATGAAGCAAGAGGTATAGTTACCGCCGACTATCAGACCTATTTAGAAAACAATTGGATTGAACAATTAAAAGAAAAGTATCCCGTTTTAGTGCAACAGGAAACGCTCGATCAACTGTTGAGTCAACCCCGATAATTATTTTGACTAATCACCCCCAATGAAAAGGACATCTGCCATTTTATTGCCCACAGGGTCTGTCACTATTTTGGCAGTGACCATGCTTTTTTGGGGATTGACCTTTTGTTTCAGTGGGTGTAATGTAGTCTCTCTCAACGAAAACCAGAGCCCGGTTCTGGCAGAAGTACAGGGAGACTACCTTTTTTTAAGCGACTTGGAAGGAGTTATACCTCAAGGACTTTCTCACAGCGACAGCATTGGTTTGGCACGAAATTTTATCAATAATTGGGTCAAAAACCGGCTCATGGTTTCTCAAGCTGAGCGTAACCTTACTCAGGAACAACTTGACTTTAGTAAGCAACTCAACGATTACAGAAACTCCTTGATAATCTATCGGTACGAAACCTTGCTGATAGAACAAGAACTCGATACGGTTGTAAGTGATGATGAAATAGTGGCTTATTATCAATCACATCACAATGATTTCGAATTAAAAGAAAATATTTTGCGTACTTATTATGCAATTGTGAATGCTGAAACTTCTTTGCTCGATACGCTCATTGGTGTGTTTGCGCTACCCGACACACTGGCTATCGACTCGTTACTCACTTTCGAGAAGAACATCGACATGCTTTCGCTGGAAATAGACACCACAAAATGGATGAGCTTTTTTCAGTTTCAACAAATTATACCAGTAGAAACTTATAACCAGGAATTATTTCTGAACAACAACCGATTAATCCACCTTGAAGAAAACGGTATGGATTACTTAGTAAAAGTCGTCGATTTTAAAATTAAAGAGGATATTTCACCCCTCGAAGTTGAACGACAAGACATCAGACACATCATCATTAATCAGCGCAAAACCAGATTAATCAAAAAGGTACGCGAAGATATATACAATAAAGCATTGTATAACAATGATTTTGAAGTATACTAGAATAGATACTAACAGAATTGAACTAACGAATTAGTTGCAGCAAAGAAAAGAAGTGATGCAATGGCTTTTATAAAATGATAAAACCAATAACGATATGAATTTGAAAGATATGACAACCAGAATAGCTGGAATGAAACTCGTTTGGATGACCTGGTTGCTGACCGGGTTTTCTTTAATGTCCATCGCCCAGGAGGAGCAGGTAATTGATCAGGTTGTAGCTGTCGTGGGAAAAAGTATTATTCTGGAGTCTGATATTCAAAATCAGTACCTAAACTTCCTCCACATGCAAGGAGGGATTTCCGGTTCTGCCACAGAAGCAAGATGCCGTATTCTGGAAGATATTATGTACCAAAAATTGATGGTGACACAGGCTGAAGTGGACAGTGTAGAAGTAACAGATATTCAAGTTGAAGGTGATTTGGAACGTCGGTTATCTTCATTTATACAACAGTTTGGTTCTCAGGAAAAAATGGAATCTTATTATGGCAAATCAATGCAAGAGATAAAAAAAGAGCTGCATGAAATTGTCAAAGAACAACTGTTAGCTCAACAAGTTCAAAGCTCCATCGTTAACAGTGTTACAGTTACTCCTTCCGAAATAAGATCTTTCTACAAAACTATCCCTGAGGACAGTATTCCGATGATCAAAACAGAATACCAAATCTGTGAAATAGTAAAAAAACCACCGGTTAGTGTTGAAGAAAAATTACGTATCAAAGAACAGTTGATGGATTTGCGTAAACGCGTATTAGCAGGCGAAAACTTTTCTACCATGGCCATTTTATATTCGGAAGATCCTGGATCAGCCAAAAAAGGTGGAGAGCTTGGTTTCTATGGAAGAGGTCAATTATATCCCGAATTTGAAGCTGTGGCCTTTAAATTAAAGGAAGGGGAGATTTCGAATGTATTAGAAACTGAAGCCGGTTACCACATTATTCAAATGATTGAACGCAAAGGTGATTACGTAAATGTACGGCATATCCTCCTCATCCCCAAAGTAAGCCCAACTGATCTTTATAAAGCCAAAAACGAACTCGACAGTGTTGCCGGACTTATTAGATCCGACTCCATTACTTTTGATGTAGCTGTGGAACGATTTTCAGAAGGTGAGAATAAAAACAATGGCGGGGTTCTGATCAACGAATATACCATGGGTACCACCTTTGAAGCCGAACAACTTGACCCCCAGGTTTCGTTCACCATCGAAAAAATGCAGGTAGGTGAACTATCAAACCCTGTCCCTATGAAAACCAGCGACCAAAAAGATGCCTATCGATTGTTGTATTTAAAAGAGAAAACAACTCCACATAAAGCCAATATTCAAGATGACTACGCCCGGATACAACAATGGGCATTGCAGGATAAACAGATGAAAGCCATCAACAAATGGATTGATGACAAAGCCAAAGATACTTATGTGCGCATTGTGGATGAATATAAAGATTGTCCTTTTGAACACAAGTGGGAGATCAGATAACCTATTGATATTAATTGAGCAGCACCCTAAAGATGAATTATAAGAACGACGTAGAGGCGGTGGATGCCTTTGTAAATAAATTTAAACTTCTTAAAAAAGAAATTGCCCGGGTTATTGTTGGCCAGGACGAGATAGTGGAAAACACGCTAATCTCAATCTTTAGCCAAGGACATGTGCTATTGGTTGGCGTTCCCGGACTTGCCAAAACACTTTTAGTCAACACCATTGGCGAGGTGCTAGGCCTTAGCTACAACCGCATTCAGTTTACACCCGACCTGATGCCATCCGATATTATCGGTACTGAAATATTGGACGAAAACAGGAAGTTTAAATTCATTCCCGGTCCTGTTTTTTCTAATATTATCCTGGCTGACGAAATAAACCGAACTCCACCCAAAACGCAGGCTGCCTTATTAGAGGCCATGCAGGAAAAATCGGTTACAGTTGCCGGACGACGTTATATGCTGGATTTACCTTTTTTTGTATTGGCCACTCAAAATCCTATCGAACAGGAAGGAACCTATCCCCTGCCCGAAGCACAATTAGACCGTTTTATGTTTAATCTGGTTTTAGATTACCCTTCTTTCGACGAAGAGATGGACGTAGTAAAACGAACCACAGCTGGAGTTTCCAGCAATGCAAACAAGATGCTCGACAAAGAGGAAATCGCATTCTTTCAACAAGTCGTGCGTAAATTACCTGTAGCTGATAATGTATTGGAATATGCCGTTGGATTGGTCTCTAAAACACGTAAGGGCACTCCGGGTGCTCATCCTTGGGCTGACAAGTACCTTAACTGGGGCGCAGGCCCCAGAGCATCACAATACCTGATTGTCGGAGCCAAAGCGCATGCCGCTTCACATGGTAAATATTCCCCCGATATTGAAAATGTAAAAGCCGTAGCCCTTCCTATATTAAGACATCGCATTGTAAGGAATTACAAGGCTGAGGCCGAAGGAATTACTGTAGATCAACTGATTAAGGAATTAATGGATTAACCCAACTCTCACACCATCTTATTTTTTTCCTGATTACATTCATCAGTTTGTTGAATGAGTTTATTTTTGCACTTTAATCAAAAAATGCTTTGTTTATGCATGGAACAATCATAGAAATCATCAGCGGAATGCTGGCTCCGGGAATTATGATTTCCGCTTGCGGCCTGCTCCTATTGGGGATGAACAACAAATACTCGTTGGTCGTGAACCGCATTCGGACCCTCAATACGGAGTTTAGGAGTTTAGATGCTACCGATAACGAACGCCGAGAAAACGTTAAAATACAGCTTCCGTTGCTCATCAAACGAATGAGACTCATCAGAAATGCTGTTTGGCTATACACCATCGCTATTGCGATGTTTATTTTTTCGATTTTTTCTATTGGGTTGTACTTTTTTCTGGGTAAAACAGTCTTGATCACGGGTATTGGCCTTTCCTTTTTCATCATCGCTTTGTTATCAGTGCTTGTGGGGATCATCCATGCAGCCAAAGAAGTTTGGCTTGGATTTGACATCCTCACCATTGAAACCAAAAACATCATTTAATGTCCACCTATATTTCTGTTCTCAGGGGAATCAATGTGGGGGGAAAGCGAAAAATGCTCATGGCAGATTTAACTAGTCTCTATGAAACCCTTGGTTTTTCGTATGTTCAGACTTATATCCAGAGTGGAAATGTGATTTTCGACTATAATGGAGATGATAATATCCGCGAGTTGAGTACAAACATTCAGGAAAAAATACATCTGGAATATGGTTATGAAGTTCCAGTAATAGTGCTTCAAGCGAATGAATTAGCAGATATCCGACGGAACAATCCATTTATCATCAATGGAATTACTGATATTGAGCGTTTACACGTCACATTTTTAAGAGAACCCCCTCATGTTGAACATTTAAACAAATTGAATAATATGGAATTCCCTCCTGATAAATTCAGTGTGATAGGGAAAAATGTATACCTATTTTGCGCTGGCAAATCCAGTGATTCAAAACTGACCAATCAACTTTTTGAGCGAACATTAAAGGTATCTGCAACCACCCGCAACTGGAAAACGGTAACCAAACTAGCTGAATTATACACAGGACGCCAAACCCAATAGTACAATACAAGTCTAAAAGATTATAATGCCAATAAAAAAACCGCAGATGAATGATCTGCGGTTTTTTTATTGATCCGAACGGGAACAACTATTTGTTTTTAACTATGGTATTACATAAATATTAGCCTCGTTGCGGTAACCTGGTTCATCCATGTACCAATCTTCAAAATCAACACCACCTGATTGTGCCCATGCAGCAAATTTCAAATGTGCAGTCAAAATATCAGCTGTTTCAATTGGATAGTTGAAGTTTATAGGTGTTTCAATACCCCAAGGTAATCCGCTGGTTGATCTGTAATAGATTCCTGCTGCAGGATCAGAGGCGTCGCTATCTGTTCCAAAATAATCTTCATCCACAAACTCTGTTGGAGGCTGATCTTTCAAGTGAACCTCATGACCACGTTCCTGATCAACAAATATGAATGGATTAAAAGGAGGAGTACCGATAGATGCCTGAGGAGTACCAAAGTGCGTAGTCACTGTGTTGATAACAGTTTGCACGTATTTTCCGCCAGGTATGGTATTGGCCATTCCACCATCCATAATAGGATTAATGGCATCGAAAGGAATAACAACAGTCTGTGCAGTATGTCCGGCCTCATATCCTTCAGGTGCAAGTATAACAGCATTACCCAATTTCATATAACCTGTAACACTTTCCACAGTTGAGGGTACTACATCGAATACAATACCAAAACCATTATTTAAGGAAGCGCCGTCAGCCATAATCTGATACTGAGCTATAACATCTACCACGCTATTTTGCGCATTGGTTACAATCTTATAGTTGATATTGACTACAAAGTCATTGAAATCATAATCACCATAGGCAGGCCATAAATCTTCAAATGCAAGGCTTGCAAAGTCTGTTTCGTTGGGATAGAATGAGTTAAAGGCACGTGTAGGATCTAGAGGATACTGATCAATATTGTCAGGAATTCCATCTCCATCTGTATCGGTATCTCCACCTGTGGCAACTGTTAATACCAGAATTTTCGAATCCACTCCGGCAGCATTCTGAGCCCCAATGGGGATATTATAGGTTCCAGCTGTGGTTGGAATTCCGCTTATGGTAGTTCCGTCGAAGGATAATCCTTCTGGTAAGTTTCCTGCATCAAATAACATGGGCTGTGAACCATCTGCAGTTATGGTATAGCTAAAAGGATAGTTTTCCATAGCATTAGCCGTTAACAAACTAGTTATTTCGGGTGGTTGTAGCCCTTCGTTAATGGTAATAACAAGTGTTTTGGTATCTGTTCCATAACCATTGGTAGCAGTGAGTAACACATTGGTAACGCCACTAAACAAGGGAGTACCGTTAATGGTTTGATTTGCTGGATCGAAAGACAATCCCTGGGGTAAATTAGTTGCGGTATACGTAATTGTTGGTGATCCGGTAGCTGTTACCGTAAAGACTGAAAACTGAACGCCTGCTGTTCCTGAAGCCGTTAGTCCATTGGTAATTTCCGGAGGAGTTCCTACAGTCAACACCAAAGTTTCATTTGTAGTTCCACCTGCATTGGTTGCTGCCAAATTAATGTTATAGATGCCGGCCGAGGTTGGACTACCCGTAATTTCCTGTGTATCTGGATCAAATGTTAACCCATCTGGTAGATTGGTGGCATTGTAGGTAATATCACCTGTTCCACTAGCCGTTAACAAATAAGTATATGACTCGTCAACAGTAGTTTGATCTGTAAGGGCACTAGTAATAACAGGAGGAGCTGTAGGCTGGGTAACAATCAAAACCAATGTTTGCTCATCAGTACCCATATAATTTTCGGCTGTGAGCGAAATACTGTAAGTGCCAGAAGCCTGTGGAGTCCCTGTTATTGTGTTATTAGTGGAATTAAAGAATAAGCCTGCAGGTAAATTATCAACAGTGTAGGTAATGGGGGTCGATCCTGTGGCTGTAAACACATAAGGTGTAATGGCCTGGTTGACCACTCCTCCTATCTGCAATGAACTGGTAATGGTTGGGGGCTCATTGGCATCACAACTGGGTGCAGGAACATTGTTGGTACAATATGTCATGTCAACATAGGTTGCATTGCCATTATAATCATCGTCATCAGAACACAAATCAAATCTTCGAAGGTCAGCTCCTCCTTCTACATCACCTTTGTCATCGGCTTTTATTTGAGCATTCGAATCGCCAGGTCCTTCTATATCGCCCGTGATTTTAAAATCTTCACACTCGATTAAACTTCCACTACCTAATTCGGTTTTTTTACTTCCTGATCCGGTAATTTCAAGTTTTCCATCTATTTTTACATAACCATTATTAACAAAATAGCTATTCTGTTTAAAATCGTAATCATTTCCGCTCTTCGTATTTACCTGATCAACCACATAAAAACTACAGTAGTTAATAAACTCTCCATCTGAGTTGTTGGTAAATTCTTCATGAGTAACAAAAGTGCCATGATTGTAAAGGTCTCCTTGATTTTCAAGCTTGATGGCACAATCCACTGTTCCATAGTTATTAAAGATACCTTTGAGCTGACTAGCACCACTTCCTGTAATATTAATGGTGCCATAGTTATTCACTGTATATTCAATGGAATGACTAGGTAATGTCAGGTTTCCTCCCACTTCTACCGTAATGTTTTGATCAGGACCGTCCTGTTGATAATTTTTGGTGATATTTGCTGTACCACTTACCCTCAGTGTACCTCCTGTGCCAATTTGAAGTTTCTTAATGGTAGCGTACCTGCCGGCAGCCACACACCAAGTTTCACCCGCAGGAATGGTTAGATTACTATTAAAATTGTCTACAAGCGTATTGTCACAAGGATCCACCACATCGGTATCTTTGCTGCTAGCTCCAAAATTAAACTGAATTTTATTGCCATTAACAGGAACTGCTACATATTCATTGGCTCCAACAGAAGACAATCGAGCGACATAAACCTCCTTTAGCCGTGATGCTATGCGAATGGGGAGGTTAAAAACTCCACTTTCATCCACAGAGCCTGTTAAAATTAGTCGACCACCATTGTTTGGATGAGCATCATAAATGCGTACAATCTCTACTCCAGAAGCTTTGGTATTCAAAACCTGAATAGAAGTTTGCAAATCAGAAAAACTCTCAAATTTAAACGATTCACTTACTTTCAAATCTAGAAAATTAGTAGGGTCATCATTGGTTGTTGGAGTTGTTTTACGACACGAACTAATGACCAGTCCGAGAGCAAAAACGAGCATGAGTGTAATGAGTTTACGTTGCATAGCTGTATATTTGGTTATTCTTTTTTCTTATAATTAGGTATCAAATATCGCGCTAAAAATTATATTTACCTGTTTATTAGGCATTTAAAACAATTTTACCCCTAATTTCCATTCCCAAATTAAGAGAACTGATTCTTCTTGGGATAGACTTCATAAAGATAAACATTATTCAAATGAAAGAATAATTTATATCCAAATATTATTTAACCATGAACTCAATCAGAGTTGCAAGTATTTTGAACTAAATTGCGTCTTTTTTGAGATTCTTTACTCATCATTTTAAAAGACAAAACCACAATTATTATGGGCTGGATATATTTAATTATTGCAGGCATGTTTGAAATTGGGTGGCCCTTAGGCTTTAAAATTTCACAAACCATGCCGTCAAAAGTCACGGGACTCACTTTAGCTGTTATCTCCATGGCTGCCAGCGGTTTCTTTTTATGGATGGCTCAACGAACCATCCCCATAGGAACGGCTTATGCGGTTTGGACTGGGATTGGCGCGGTGGGCACCTTAACTATTGGCATACTCTATTTTGGCGATTCAGCAAGTACTTGGCGACTAGCCTCCGCCTTTTTAATCATTGTGGGAATTGTTGGATTAAAATTGGCACACTAAGATGGATGTTACACTCATTAAACCAGAAGACTTTGTAAAAAGCCAGTGGTCAGGAGGAACCACAACAGAACTTTTCATCTTTCCAGCTACAGCCACCTATGCTCTGCGCGATTTCAGCTTCAGACTCAGTTCGGCGAAAATAGAAGCGGAGATTTCTGAGTTTACATCGCTCCCGGGCATCTCTCGTAAACTCATGATTATGAGCGGAAAAACTCGAATTAATCACGACCATCACCATAGCAAACGACTTACAAAATTCGAACAAGACGCCTTTGAAGGCGATTGGAAAACCACCTCGCATGGTCGATGTACTGATTTTAATTTGATGACTACCGGCGACACATCAGGAGAACTTAATGCTCTGACTTTTAAAGAAAGTTCCTCTCAAATTCTTACTGTTGACAATTACGTCTCTTGGTTATTTTTTTACGCCCTTAAGGGAAGCGTTATTTTAAACATCCATCAAAAAACCTACGATCTACCTGAGAACTGCATGATTGTCGTTAGAAATTTCCCAAAAGGGGAAATTGAAATTAACAGCTTGGCCATAAGCGATTTGATACTTTGCAAGATCAATTGATGTGATTTTGAATGCGGTTTTTTAATCGCTTTGACACACAAACTAATCCAAGATATTTCAGATGAATTTTATTAAACTTTCAGACGGCAAAACACCATAACCAACAAAATAACAACACACTGTATATCAATGAACATCTAATATTTTTAAGTAAGTTTATCATCAAAATAAAGCACCTTTTCATGAAGACAAAAACATCTATTATCACACTGGCATTCTTTTGTTTAACCGCATCATTTTCATTTGCACAATCCGGCCAGTTTGCCAGTGGTTATTACGTTGACTTATCAGGAGATACCATTCAGGGATACATCCAAAAAATACAAAAG
>JBFHGX010000133.1:0-10789 GCA_041582875.1 Bacteroidales bacterium
TCATTGTTGGGGCCGATAAAATGACTTCCATTACTGATTATCAGGATCGTACTACTTGTGTGTTGTTTGGAGATGCTGCGGGCGCTGTAATGTTGGAGCCCAATGAAGAAGGATTTGGCATCTTGGATTCAGCTACTTATAGCGATGGATCAGGAAGAATACATTTGCATCAAAAAGCTGGAGGCTCAGTAAAACCAGCTTCTCACGAAACTGTTGATGCACGCGAACATTATATTTATCAGGAAGGTCAGGCTGTATTTAAATTTGCGGTTACCCGGATGGCTGATGTAGCGGTTGAAATTATGAATCGAAATAACCTAACGGCTGACGACATTGCCTATCTTGTTCCTCATCAAGCCAATAACCGGATTATCGAAGCCACAGCCCGCCGCATGGGATTGGCCAAGGAAAAGGTGATGATCAATATTGAAAGATATGGTAATACCACCAATGCAACCATCCCCATGTGTATTTACGAGTGGGAAAATAAACTGAAAAAAGGTGATAATCTGGTATTGGCGGCTTTTGGTGGCGGATTTACTTGGGGATCTATTTACCTCAAATGGGCTTACGATCCAAAATAGAGATTGAATTATAGCATATTGAAAAGTCGTGTTTTGCACGACTTTTTTTATGCGCTTCTTGGTTATCTTTGGGTCAAAATTGTTTAGATGAAAATTAGTACATTTCTTTTGATCCTTTTGATTCCTATTATGTCAGTTGGCCAATCGTCCGACTGGACAACATACTACGAACAACACCATTTTAATGGAACTCCCAGGTATGACGAAACCATAGCATTTTGTCAGCGCTTAGCGAACGAGGTCGATTATATTATCATGGATAGCATTGGGGTTTCTCCACAAGGGAGAACCATTTGGGTAGTTAAAATCGATAAGAATCAAAATTTTACACCGGAATCTGTAAAAAAGTCAGGAAATGCGGTATTGCTTGTCCAAAGTGCTATTCACGCCGGTGAACCTGACGGAAAAGATGCCATGTTGCAACTGTTGCGCGACATGGTTGTTTATAATAAACACCTGAAGTTACTCAACCACGTAACCATACTTTGGATTCCCATCATCAACGTGGACGGGCATGAGCGATATAGCCCCTATTCACGCATCAATCAAAATGGCCCCGAAGAAATGGGCTGGCGTACCAATGCCCAAAATCTAAACTTAAACCGTGATTATTTGAAAGCTGAAACTCCGGAAATTCAATCATGGATCAAGCTTTTTAACTTGTGGATGCCCGATTTCTTTATCGATTGCCACACCACGGATGGAGCCGATTACCAATATCCACTTACCCATTCCATGGAGATTTTTGGCAATATGGATGTCAGTTTAACCCGATGGCAAAAAGAAACGTATCTGGAAACAGCCGAGCAGGAAATGGAAACTGCCGGATTTCCCATGTATCAATATGTTAGTTTTCGAAAATGGCACGATCCACGCAGTGGTTTGTATACATCGGTAGCTTTGCCACGTTTGTCAGAAGGCTATACAGCGCTTCAAAATCGTCCGGGATTGCTTATTGAGACCCATATGCTCAAATCCTATAAAATACGTGTGGAAGCCACTGAAAGGTTGATATTGATTACACTAGGAATACTTAACGACGAGTACAAAAATCTGCAAAGATTGATTCAACAAGCAGATGACCTTGTTTCCGGTAAAGCCTTTAGAAGTCAGCCCATGGCTATTGATTTTACAACGAGTTTTGAAGATAGTATCATGATTGACTTTAAAGGGATTGACTATCAAATGGTCGTCAGCGATTTAACCGGGGGTGAATGGTTTCAATACGGATCAACTCCCAAGACTTTTAACCTGCCCATGTTCAATCAGGTATATGCTTCCGAAAAAGTTATGCTTCCCGAAGCCTATATCATTCCACCACAATGGATCACCATTATTGATAAGTTAGCTCTGCATGGCATCGAGTTTTACAGAGTAAAATCAGATGTAGAACTAACTGTAAATCAGTATTTATTTACAGATTATGCTTGGCAAAACCGACCGTCTGAAGGAAGACATGCCATGACATCACTAACCATGGATGAGGTAACAAATCAGGTTGAATTTCCTGTTGGATCTGTAGTTGTTCCGGTCAATCAGCGACGCGCACGTGTTTTGGCACATATCCTCGAACCAAAGGCTTCCGATTCATACGTATATTGGGGGTATTTCGATGCCATTACAGAGCAAAAAGAATATTCAGAGAGTTATTCCATGGAAAAAATTGCCCGTCAGATGTTGCAAGATGATCCGGGTTTACAAGAAAAATTCGAGTCTTGGAAACAAAATAATCCTGAGGCAAGTGCCCGGCCTTATGCTATTTTAAACTGGTTTTATCATCAATCGCCTTGGTGGGATCAGCAAAAAGATGTTTATCCGGTGGGAAGAATAATGAATAGCGATCAAATTCCTGCAAAGGAATAAAAATGGAAAAAACATTACTATCTCATTTTTATTGTAATTTAGCTTGCCTATAAAACAGTTACTATGATTTCTAAACGCTTTTCTGAATTCCTGGGAGAAGGAATAAAGAACAACTGGAACACCAAAGCACTTTCTGACTATAAAGGAATTACGCTCACTTATGGTGAGATTGCCCAACGTATTGCATCTATTCAACTCATTTTTGATGCTGCGGGTTTGCAAAAAGGAGATAAAATTGCACTTGTGGGGAAAAACTCGGTTCATTGGGCCATCGTATACCTGGCAGGTGTTCTTTCTGAAATGGTGGTGGTTCCAATTTTAGCCGATTTCAGAGTGGAGGCTGTGGAGCATATCATTACCCATTCTGAATCCCGGTTGTTGTTTGCTTCTGATCAGATGAGAAAATCCATTAATCCTAAAAATACCCCGCAAATAGAGGCTGTTTTTTCCATTGAGGAACTGATGGTTACCAGCACCAACAACGAAGGCGTAAAATTAGCATGTGCCAATAAAGAGGATGTCTTTAAACAGAAATATCCCAAAGGTTTTTCAGCAGAGACTTTTGTTGTTGAGTCCATAGATAACAGTAAGCTCGCGGTTATCAGCTATACTTCGGGTACCAGTGGAAACTCAAAAGGGGTGATGCTTTCACACAATAGTCTGGCTGCCAACATGCTATTTGCACAAAATAACATGCCACTCAAGGCAGAAGATGAAATTGTATCGTTTTTGCCTCTGGCACATGCCTTTGGTTGTGCCTTTGAGTTTTTGTTTCCATTTACGCTAGGGTGTCACATTACTTTTTTAACCAAAACGCCATCGCCACAAATAATTATGGAAGCTTTTGGCGTGGTTAAACCACGCTTAATTTTATCAGTTCCCTTGGTGATTGAAAAAATTTATAAAAAGCAAATCTCTCCTTTGCTGAAAAAACCTGTTATTAAAATTCTTGTAAAGATCCCAGGATTAAATCAATTGTTGTTCAGTAAGATAAAAAGTAAACTGGTGAATGTTTTCGGGGGAAATTTTACCGAATTGGTAATTGGCGGAGCAGCGTTGAGCCACGAAACTGAACAGTTTTTCCGAAAAATAGGCTTTCCTTTTACCATTGGATATGGCATGACTGAATGTGGTCCGTTAATTAGTTATTCGGGGTGGAAGAAATTTAAACTGGAATCTGCCGGTAAAACTGTGGACTCTTTGGAAGCCCGAATTGATTCCGCTGATCCTGAACGCATCGAGGGAGAAATTTTGGTCAGAGGCGAAAATGTGATGGATGGCTATTTTAAGAATTTAAAAGCTACCGAGGAGGTTCTCGGAAAAGATGGTTGGTTGCACACTGGTGATATGGGCTTGATTGATAAAGATGGTGTTATCTTCATCAAAGGCCGGGTTAAAAACATGATTTTGGGTTCATCAGGTCAGAATATTTATCCTGAGGAAATTGAGTCGGTGATAAATAGCCGTCAGTTGGTGTTAGAAAGTGTGGTTGTACAAGAAAATGGTAAAATTGTGGCCATGGTGGTTCCCGATCAGGAAGTAATGCGTGCCCGTAAAATGAGCAAAGAAAGCCTGCCGCGTATTTTTGAATTCTACCGCAAGGACGCGAACAAAAAACTTCCTGCCTATGCCCAGATTGCTAAGTTCATCATTCGGGAGGAAGAATTTGAGAAAACCCCCAAGAAGAGCATTAAGCGGTATATGTATGTGGATTAGGGGAGAGTAGTTAAAAGTGCCTAAAGTATTTGAAGTTAAAAGTGCCTAAAGTAGGTTAGTGGCGATTAACGGTTGGTTATTTGTCATCTGCCCCTAGCACCCACGGAATAAGGGGCGCACATAGTATGATAATAAAACCTCTCAGCATCTACCTGATCATATCGAGACCCAACACCCCCGAAAAAAGGGGGCGCACATTGTATGATGACAATGGGACTGAATATCGAATGTCGATTAACGAATAATGAATGATGAAATTGGACAAGTGGGTTGATTCGCCCTTCTTCCTTACTTCTGAAATCGGTGTTCGGTGTTCGATATTCTAAATTCAACATATGACTGATATTCATATTTTTACAAAAAGTTGTCATTGGTATATCCGCTTTTTTGCGGATGAGATATCTCCTGGAAATTGAAAATCTTAAATTTTATATCTAACTAATTTACAGCGTCAAGCGGGTGCTCTATCCACGATATTCCATTAAAAAAGCAAGTAGATTTGAATCCAAAATCCAAAAGGTGTCGTTGCACAGTATCGAATCCCAAATGGAGTTCATGTGGTTCATGTGCATCCGAACTTATGATAATTGGAATTTCAAGCTCCTTTACCCTTTTAAGTGTTGCATGATCAGGAAAATAACTAGTTGAACGTTTCTTGTAAATCCCCCGCGTATTCACCTCAACAATCAAATCGTTTTGTTTGATCAAATCAAGCGTTTCGTTCACCAATTGCTGATGCCAGTTTTCATCATCCTGAAAAAATCTACCTGCATTATGCATTTTAATTTTGTCAAGATGTCCCACTACATCAAAGTCTTGTGATTCAATCATCTGGTTTAACTGATGATAATAGGACGTTACTCCTTTGTGTATGTTTCCATCGAAGAGTTGCATTAATCCATCATCGTAAATGTCACGATTGGGTCCGTCAATAAACCAGAGTTCATCCGAATGATCAGGTTTAATCAAATGTACAGAACCAATGTTATAATCTAATTTTAACCGTTTGGAAACGAGGTTGAATTCCTCTGTAATTCCAGGAATAAAATCCTGTTCTAATGCACGGTAGAGTTTGATTTTAGTGGCGTATTTTTCCTTTAACCGGTTGGTCTTGTCAACATATTCTTGCTCTCGCTCATGTGGTAAGGAGTAATAAGTACTAAATGGTAGGGGTGAGTGTTCGGTAAACCCCATGGCTTTAAAACCAAGTTCAACGGCTTGCAGAACATAGTCTTCAAGAGGTTTTTTGCCATCGGAGAATAATGAATGCTGGTGAAAATTAAATGGAATCATCATTAAAGTTTAGCATGCAAAATTAGTGGATTATTTTGCCTAACACTCCATTTCACACTTTATGACTTTGTTATTTTATTCTGAACTCACTTCTCCCACCAGAATTCCTGATACATTCCAGGCACTAAAACTTCCTCCCTCAGGACTTCCCATGGGGATGGCCACTTTAAATGTATGTCTTCCCGCCTCTATTTGTCCCAGTGGAATGATGAATGGAGGTGTAGGCGTTCCAGGACACCAGTTGGATCGACTGAGGTCACTGGAAGAGAGTCCGTTGCTAAAATTGCCACTGGCAGGGTTCATCAGTCTGTATGTAGCACAATCCGAGCGCCATGGAATGTGTTGAAAAATCAAAGCATCATCCATAAAAATCTCGTTTACCTTTGGATTAAACTCGTCACCGTTTTCCCATCCGCCATGTCCTGTAGTTGTAAAATACAATCGTAGGTTTTTGAGGTGTTCAGGAATATCGATGGTTACCCTCAATGAATCGAAAAGAAACAAAGTAGCATAGTTCTGTTCTGACATTTCCATGATGTTCAATGTGTTGAAAATAGGGTAAATCCACGTTTTATCCGTCTCGTTTTCTTCTCCCGGGTAATAGTTCAAGGCCAGACTTACCTGATGACCGTTTTGTGCATAATTGCCTATAAATACGCCCACCCAAACTTCATCGGGCAAATCACCCATCAATGATGTAACCTCCTGACGGTAAACACATGAATCGCTCCACTGATAGCCCGCGATGGTCACTTTTTCGTTGAAATGACCGACCCCAAATGAAGTAAAAAACCGCATCAATTCTAAGGGTGGAGTATATGATTCATTGGCCACAATACCCTGATAAATAGCACTGTCGTTGACAACATATACTGGAAGTTGATCCAATCCAAAACGCAAGGCTTTGAGCATTCCTGAGGTATCGGTAAGGATGAAAACCGATCCGGTGCGGTCGTAAGCATCCCCATCAGAGCGCACACTTAAATCCACAAATACCTGATCATTGTCTGGCCTTGGAAGGGCTATTTTCTTCAGAATTACAGTTCCCCTGGAGTATCGGTAGGTTTGGTTAGGCATATCTCCTTCAGGATTCACGATGGAATCGCCAAAATTTATTTTTTCATCATGGAAAACAGGAATGGTGGTATAGCGGCTTTTTATTTGAAGGGCATTAAATTCTGACTCGGTAACTTCTTTTATTTTATCCAATGGAAAGGGGGGCGATGCAGGAGAAATCTGTTCTACGGAAGTAGCTGTGATTTCGAAATTGCCATTGCGTACTACTTTGAGCACCAATCCGTAATTTGGCATCACTGAAGTATATGGCGAGCCTACCTGACCAAGACTGTCGGTGAACCAAACTTCAATTTGATTGGAATACAGGCTTAATATTGCCTTTTTGCAAGGATATTCCAAAAGAGTTTCGGTTTCAGATCCGATTTCAGCCGATTCCAAATCCGACCAAGGAGTGCTTACTTTTACCGTATCCACTTCCGTGATAAGCGTTTTCACGATGGTTTGCCTATCAAAATCAATAAAACGATCGGGGGTATCATCGTTATAATGAACCGAAGAAGTGTTTCCTGTGTTTATCAGGGTTAACTGCTGATTTTCGATGGGTTGCCCATTTGAGGTTAAGGAATAACTCACCTTAGTACCTTGCTTTTGTGCCTGAGCAATTAGGCTGATCAACAGACCAATACCAATAAAAATAACCTTGAATTTATTCCTGTGCATGATCACTCTGATTTTATTAAATAATAAGCTACGAATTTACTCTGATTGTGATTATAACCTATAAAAAGGCGTTGCTTTTTAGTAGCCGATAGTGTAATTTTGTAGCCAAAATAGTCAAAATCAAAGGTATATGTCAGAAGTAAAAAAGGAGTTTAAATGTGATATTTGTCCCATAAAGGCACGATACGATAACAATCCCAAATCATGGGTAGGCAGATTCTGGCGGTGGCACATTAATTTTTGTCCCGGATGGAAGGCATACATGAACTCGCTCTTAGCAGAAGATCGGCAAACGTTGGCTGAAAAATACAATCAAAAAAAGTACTTGAACTAACGCGCTTATTGTTCATCATCTTTATAGGATGGAGGCTAGAAGTTGATTCAACAGGCTTATTCCCTATCTTTGCCAGCGAAATATTAATTACATGAGCCAGAAAAAAGTAAGGGTACGTTTTGCCCCAAGTCCTACAGGTCCGTTGCACATCGGTGGTGTGCGCACAGCACTTTATAACTATTTGTTTGCCAAGAAACATGGTGGTGATTTCATCCTCCGGATTGAAGATACCGACCAAACTCGATTTGTTCCCGGTGCACAACAATACATTATCGATTCGTTTCGCTGGTGCGGAATTGAGTTTAATGAGGGCGTTACCAAGGGTGGACCATTTGGCCCCTATGTTCAGTCGGAACGCAAAGACATTTACCAAAAATATTGTGAACAACTGATTGCCTCAGGTCATGCCTATTATGCTTTTGATACGCCTGAGGCGTTGGATGACTTGCGCAAATCATTTGAAGCGGAAAAAAAGACCTTTACTTACAATGCTGAGGTACGTGGACAATTAAACAATTCGCTCAATATGAGCAAAGAAGAGCTCAATGCACTTCTGATGTCCGGAACCCCTTACGTGGTTCGTTTTGCCATGCCCGAAGAACGTATCGTGGTGATGAATGATTTGATTCGTGGAAAAGTTGAGGTGAACGCCAAGGTGCTCGACGACAAAGTGTTGTTTAAGTCAGATGGTATGCCCACCTATCATTTGGCCAATATTGTGGATGATCATTTGATGGAGATTAGTCATGTGATTCGGGGGGAAGAATGGCTTCCTTCATTACCGTTGCATGTGTTGCTTTATGAAGCTTTTGGTTGGGAGGCTCCTGAATTTGCCCATTTACCCTTGTTGTTGAAACCCGAAGGAAACGGTAAGCTTAGCAAGCGCGATGGTGATCGGTTAGGATTTCCTGTTTTTCCATTGGAATGGAAAGATCCCAAATCTGGCGATGTATCGAGAGGTTACCGCGAGGATGGTTATTTTCCGGAAGCTTTTGTCAACATGTTGGCATTATTGGGTTGGAATCCGGGCACGGAGCAAGAACTTTTTTCTATGGATGAATTGGCTGAAGCTTTTGCCATTGAGCGTGTAGGAAAATCAGGTGCTAAATTCGATCCTGCTAAAGCTGCTTGGTTTAACCATCAATATTTGATTCACAAAACCGACGAAGATTTGGCTGAACTCTTTTTGCCATTGCTACAAGCTAAGGGTTATTTAGCTGAGCCGGAATATGTAGCTCAGGTGATTGGTTTGGTGAAAGAACGCGTTAATTTTGTAAGTGAACTTTGGGATCAGGTCAATTTCTTTTTCATAACTCCTGAAGAATTTGATCCGCAAGCTATTAAAAAAAGATGGAAAGCCGATTCGTTTAATCAAATGACTGAACTCAGGGCTTTGTTGGTGGGCATTGAACCTTTTGATGCTCCACATGTGGAAGAAGTTACCAAAGCCTGGATTGAAGAAAAGGGTTATGGTATGGGAGTGATAATGAATGCTTTCAGGTTGATCATTGTTGGTGCGTTAAAAGGCCCACATTTGTTCGATATCGTATCCATGATTGGCCAGGAAGAAACCCTGAATCGAATGGATCGTGGTTTACACGAAATAGGACCAAAAGAGGCTTAGGTTGTGTCACCTGATAATAGTTGATTCAGTAAAATTGAAGAGATGTCAATAATTTCGATCGAAGGCATGGAGTTTTTTGCTTATCATGGTTGTTTTAAAGAAGAACAGGTGATCGGCACCAAATTTCGTGTAGATTTATTTATGGAGGTAAATACTGTTGTTGCTGAGCAATCTGACCAGCTGCATGATACGGTGAATTACCAGGCTGCTTATGGCTTTGTAAAAGAAGAGATGAGAATTAACGCCAAACTTTTAGAACATGTGGGTAGGCGGATTTTAAATCGCATAAAAGCTGAATTCCCAACCGTAGAGCATGCCCGGTTAAAAATCTGCAAGCTCAACCCTCCCTTGGGTGGTAAAATGGATTTTGTAAGTGTTGAACTAGAAGCTTAACACGATGGAAAAGAAACAGATATTACTTTCAAAAGATACTTGTCCGCGTTGTGGTACTGAATTTGTCTGTGGTAAATCGGGTAAATGCTGGTGTTTCGAAGTGAGTGTGTCAGCAGCTACCCAAGAGGCCATTAATAAAAAATACGATACTTGTTTGTGCCCTGATTGTCTCAAGCTGTTGGGAGCAAATCCAAATTTGGAAATATAAAAAAAGGGGGAATTGGTTAGAATTCCCCCTTTTTTTTGCGCCATTATTTCTTGATGAACCTTAAAATGGAGGCTTTACCGTCTTGTTGACTAATCTTGACAAAATAAATCCCCTCTTTTAAAAATTCAGTGTTGATGCTTTGGTTTTCAGTAACTTTACCAATAAAAACATGTTCGCCTAACAGACTGATAACATCTACTTGTATTTCTCCTGTTAAGCCGGAAAAATGCAGCTCACTGACCACCGGATTGGGATAAATAGTCAGTAGGTTATCGCTTGAATTTTCTATTCCAAGTATCAGATTAAAATGTACCGTATACGTTAATTGAGTTGTTCCGTCCTGAGCAGTAACCAGTAAAGTTCCGTTTCCGGGTGCGGCCGTAGCTTGGATTATTTCCAACGTGGCCAAAGGATCGTTCGTCGTACCATCAACGGTAGGAACCAAATCTCCCTCGCTTACATCATATTCGTAATATACAATGGCCGGGTCGAATCCTTCGATGGTGGTGCCATCCAATGTTAAATCCATGAGGGTGGCATCTGTGGCCAAGGTGTAGAAATATACAGTATAAGTGAGTTCGGTTACACCATCTTCTGCCACAACCAACAGGTTGGCTTCACCGGGAATAGAGGTGGCTTGGGTTATGATTAAACTGGCAAGGGGATCAGAAGTAATTCCGTCAACTACCGGAATAGGAGTAATATCTTCAACCACATATTGATAAGTTGTGATGTTGGGGTCAAAATCCGGAATGGTTATGCCATCAACCGTTAGATCAAACAAAGTAGCATCATAACCAAGATAATAGAAATGAACGGTATAAGTTAAGCTTGTGGTTCCATCTTCAGCTGTAACAACCAATACAGCATCGCCGGGAATGGAAATACATTGGGTATCATCAACCATTGCCAACGGATCGTTGGGGATTCCGGTTACAAAGGGAGCCGGTTGATTGTAAACTACCGCATACGAGTATTCCAATGTGAGGGGGTCGAATCCCTCGATGGTTACCCCACCCACTTGAAGATCAGCCAAA
>JBFHGX010000134.1:0-10779 GCA_041582875.1 Bacteroidales bacterium
ATTACTTTTAGTACACCCATTGGTGGCAATAATGGATCATTTTTTGGTTCGCAAACTGGGCACAAATACCTGACGTTTGCCGTGTTCATTATTTTACCACAATGAGTACACGTGTAGGTTATTTCCTGATGTATCATGATAATAAACTTTTCTGCCAAAAGCAGGATGTTAACTATATTCTTTCAAAACCCCTGTTCGTTCATTGAAGGCATTAATTTCTTCGTCCCAAAGGTTGACCTGTGCATAGCGCGATTTCCAATAATTTTCGTCGTACCATTGGGCATTCAGTTCTTCTACTGTTTTGCCCTGTTGTTCAATCCAGGTAAAGTACTTCAGGTTGTGCATGCGCTTTTTCTGGTAATAATTCATTTCAAGCATGTGATCGATGTTCAATCCCAGTAAATCTGAATCGAAACTAACTGCAGCATCGCGGTTGGTGAATTCGCCATGTTTTTGATTTTCTTCCGTCAGGCGCGATTGGTACATGTCCATTGAATCGGTAGCCACCGTAAACAGCATGTCGTTTTCGTCCATTTCGTAATATTTAGCCAGTTTGATGGATCCCATCAAGTTAGCGATGGAGGAAATTCCCAAGAGACCTAGTTTGTCTACCAATTCGGCATCGATATGCAGTTCATTTTTAAGGTATTCTTTTCCTGCAGGTTCGTTAAACAAGCGCATTAATCGGATGTTGGGATTGTCGTCGATAGCGCCTACCACATCCATGTTGCGGATATTGTGAATCCAAGGCACATGTTTGTCGCCGATGCCTTCGATACGATGCTCGCCGTATCCATTTTCGAGTAAGGTTGGGCATTGTAGGGCTTCACCTGCACAGACTTTCATATGAGGATATTTTTCTCTCAGGTAATCTGTGCTGCCCAAAGTTCCAGCCGATCCTTGAGTTAAAAATACACCACTAAAACGTTGATTGGGCTTTTTAGTTTGGTTGTACACTTCCTCCATGGCGGGTCCGGTAACGGCATAATGCCAAAGCGGATTACCTATTTCCTCAAACTGGTTGAGGTTGACAATCCCATCGCCACGTTCGGCTTTCAGAACTTTCACTTTGTCGTAAATTTCTTTCACATTGCTTTCGCTTCCCGGGGTGGCGAAAACTTCTGCGCCTACTTTGTGAAGCCAGTCAAAACGTTCTTTCGACATGCCCTGTGGTAGCACGGCAATAGACTCACAGCCCAATAAATAGCTGTCGTAAGCACCTCCACGACAATAGTTTCCGGTGGAAGGCCACAGGGCTTTTTGGCGGGTTGGGTCAAAGCGTCCGGTGACCAATTTTTCGACCAATGGACCAAAAGTAGCCCCCACTTTGTGTGCTCCTGTTGGAAAATATTTCCCGATCAGTACGATGATACGCGCTTTTATTCCGCTCAGCTCTGTGGGGATTTCAAGGTAGTTGACTCCACCGAATTTTCCGCCGAAATCTTTGGGTTCGTTTTTCCAGGTTATGCGGAATAGGTTGAGCGAATTTAAATCCCACAAACCGATGTTGGCCAGTTTGTCTTTGATTTTTTGAGGAACCAATTCAGGATTGCGCATTTGTTTGTATGTGGGAAGAATGATGTGACGTTCCCTACACCGTTGGATGGTGTTTTCAAGTACTTTTTCTTTTGTGTCCATATGCTATATTTTAGACTAATTTTTGTGTTCAAATCCTTGCCAAACAACACTCATTTCAGCGGCGGTGGTTAAGTCAAGTTCTCTGTTTTCTTGTATTTTTATACTCCATCCTGTGAGTTCCAATGTGCTGGTATCCAGTTGCAATATAGTACCTTCCTGGTGGTATGTAAAATATTCTTTGTCACGGGATAAAGTCGATTTTTCACCCTCTTTTATTCGATGAAGGGTGTGGGTCTCTTCATCAAAAAAGTAGCCATCCGTACATTGTTCAAAAGCTGTTTTGGTGGTGTATATGTGGGGTTTTTCGCGCCAAGGTGCTCCTGATGTTGGGCAAAATGTGGTACAGTTGCCGCATTGATTGCACCATTCTTCCAAGTGAAGAATCTGATAGGGCTGAGCAATAACAAAATCTTTATCAGCAATTAGCGTTATCTCACCTTCGCAGATCTTCAATTTATTTAGTTTATACTGTACAGGTTTGATCTCAAATGATTGGAAAGCCAGGTTGGGACAAACCGTGGAACATACATTACATAATACATCGCATTGCAAGCATCGTGATGATTCGGCTTTCGCCTCTTCTTCTGTTAAGGTTGAAGTCACCAAATTGAAGTTTTTCCTGTCGTTGATGGGTGATTCTTTTGGGAGAATCCCTCTGATGCGCTGTGCTTTTTTGAACATCAGGTCATTAAAATCGTGCAATCGTTTTGTTGATGTTGGTGGCACTTCCGTTTCCGGGATGAGTTCTTGAATAATTTTCTCAGCCACTTTTCTTCCGTCAGCAATGGCATTGATGGCTGTGGAAGCTCCCTGCATGGCGTCGCCACCGATATAGACTTTTGATAATTTGGTTTGGTAATGGTTTCTTGTTAGAAATTCACTGTCAAGAAAATCAATGTCCAATTCTTGTCCGATGGCAGGAATGATGGTGTCGGCTTCTATAGTAAATTCAGAATCCCTCACGGGAACAGGACTTCGTCGCCCGGTGGAATCAGGATCGCTCAGTTTCATTTTCTGACAAAGTAAGCCCGATACTTGTCCGTTGGTTTGCATCACTTTAAGAGGCGAGGTTAGTTCAACGATTTCAATACCTTCTTCCATTACCGCTTTAATTTCGCCCTGATCGGCAGGCATTTCGGTGATGGTTCTGCGGTAAACGATGGTCACTTTTCCTGTTTCGCCCACTAACCTAAAAGCCGTGCGAGCTGCATCCATGGCCGTGTTTCCACCTCCGATGATGATTACGTTTTGCCCCAGTCCGGTAGGTTGCTGTTTCTTGGCTTTATATAAGAATTCCAATGGGTCGAGAACGCCAGCAGACGCTATGCCTTCCAGGTTTAATTTGGCCGATTTCTGTGCCCCGGCAGCAACATATATAGCTGCTGATTTCGATTGAAGTAGGCTGAATATGTCCTTGTTAATTAATGTGTTGTAGTGAATGTTGACTCCCATGGAAAGCACGCGATTAACATCAATTTGCAAATCGCTATCGGGTAAACGGAATGCAGGAATAGCTCCTGAAACCATGCCTCCGGGTTTTGATTTACTTTCATAGATGTCAACCTGAAATCCGGATTTGGCCAGGTAATATCCACAGGTCAGCCCCGAAGGTCCGGACCCTACAATGGCTATTTTTTTTCCGATCGAATCGGGAACAATGGTTGCAGAAGGAGTCTTTAACTCCTTTTCAGCGACAAAGCGTTTAACCTCTCTGATCAATAGGGGTGAGTCGTAATTAATTCGTGTACATCGTGTTTGGCATAAATGATCACACACCATACCTGTGGTTTGAGGAAAGGGATTGGTTTGCAGGATGACTTTGGCAGCTTCCTTAAAATTTCCACTGGCAGTCTGAGTTAGGTATTCAGGAATATCTTGATGGGTAGGACAAGTATCCACACAAGGAGCCTGTATACAATCGAAGGCACCTAATGGGCGTTGTGTCTTAATTGTGGGCGTTTTCAGGTTGGTATTCCGGTAGGCCGGGTTGGCAATCACTTCAAAGGCATACTTTTTTAAATTTCTCCAGGCTGCGTCTTCATCGGTACAACAAAAACAACGAATTTTTTTGTGGATCATCTCTGAAATATCATCCGAATAGCTGGCCGCCATGGCATCGCGTAAAGCCTGAATGTATTGATGTAAACGACCGTAACCACCGGGTTTGAGCAGGTCGGAGCAGACGGTAACGGGACAAAGTCCTGCGTTTACTAAATCCACCACATTGAATGCATCGGCACCGCCCGAAAAGCTAATGTCTAATTTTCCTTCAAAGGTAGATTGAAGTTTTTCGGCCAGTTTCACCGAAAGCGGATGCAAAGCCCTGCCACTCATGTACATCATGGGTTCATTGGCCGGAAAAATATTTTTGTGGTTTTGGCTTTCCAATGTATTGGTTAGCTTAACGCTGAAACTCAACTGTTGTTCTTCTGCCGTTTTTTGAAGGCGTTGTATCATGGGAACGGCATCTTCGTATGTTAAATCGTGTTCAAATGCTGTGTTCGGGATTTGGGTTTTAAAACCTGATGTATCCATGATTTCATGCAAAGCGGTTTTCCCTAATAGGGTAGGGTTGAGCTTGACCGTTGTGTGTAGTTTTTTTTTTGTGAGCAGATAATGAGCGATTTGCTCGATTTCTTCCGGCGGACAACCATGCATGGTACTTAACGTGGCATTGTTGCTGAGTTGAGCAGGAATTTTTAGTTTTTTAATTTTCGGATAAATTTTGGCCAGTTGTTCAGTTTTTTCAAGCAAATCTTCGGAGGCATTGTCCATTTTACTCAAAAACCACTGGACATTGTCGTTCAGAATGCCATCATAATTATATCCAACACTCATGTTGAAAATTAATCCGGATTGCTTTTGCTGATGCCCCAGTAAATCTTTCAATACATGAATGATAATCCACGCATTCAAATATTGATCGAAGGATTGGCTGATTTTCAATTCCTGCGACCATTCGCAGTTATAGCCTTCGTCCTGCATGTCAATGCAAGGTTTTGAAACCTCCAGTTCGTCGAGGGTTTGAATGGTTTTTAGCTCGATGAAACGAGCACCAGTGAGCCAGGCTGCCACAATGTTCTGTGTGAGTTGGGTGTGAGGTCCGGCAGCAACACCGATGGGGGTTTCAATCCATTGATTAAAACGACTCGAACAAATGGGGTCGTCTTTTACTGGGGTAAAAAACAGATTTTTGGGAATCCCAAAAATGCGGTTATTTTCATGGATTTCGTTCAGGATGTTTTTCAACATCAAATCAACGGGAATCAGAGTAAAGTGATCTGTCATAGCAGGACATTCAAATTGAACCATCAAAGTTAGTGAAAACTAGCACAGGTTTGGTATTTCGCGTAACTTTGATCCATGCTAACATCAAAATTATCTGACGCTGTGGTTTTGATTCTTGCCGCCGGTAAATCTGAGCGCATGGGAATACCCAAGTTTTTGTTGAAACATCCTAAGGGAGAAACGTTTTTGGCACATTTAGTCACTGTTTATTACCAGTCGGGTGTTGGTGAAATTGTGGTGGTCGTTAATACAGCTGATTTTAAAAAATACCGGGAGCATTTTATCAAGCTTCCGCATGGGGTAAGAATAGTCCAAAACCCATCTCCTGAACAAGGCCGAATGCATTCCATTCGATTGGGCGTTCAGGCTTTTTCCAAGGGAAAAGCATGTTTTATTCACAACATCGATAACCCGTTTGTGGACAAGGATTTGTTTGAACAATTGCTGAGTCATCTTAAAGAGACGGATTTTGTGGTGCCTGTGTATAAGGGTAAAGGAGGGCATCCGATATTGTTGTCGGAGAAAATAATGACAATGCTTATTCAACCTTCAAATGCCTATGGAGATTTAAGACAAGTGCTTAATGCTTTCAACAGTAAAAGAGTGGAGGTGGAATTTAGCGAGGTGGTGTTGAACTTGAACACTGTGGAGGAATATCTGACTTTTAACAGAAGATAAACTCTCCTGTTAATCTCGAATTTTCAACATGGTTTTAATAGTTTTATGGGGTAGATCAAAGGTTAACTTATACCATTTATAAATTGAAGTTAGCTCTACTCATATTGAGGTATAATGCCGATATAGAATTGAAGAGGTTTTAGGAGTGTAGCGAACTTAAAGCTCATTTTTCAATTCATAATCGGTATTATTCCCTTTCTGCTTATATTTTTTCTGGCTAATATAATTTGAGTATACGGCTGTATTGAATACTGGTTTTTTGTTTGGCTAAAGCCAGAGTTTGTCGTTTTTATATCCCCGCGCTAAAGCACGGGGTAGGTAATAATGTTTTTAGTTGGTTTTTTAGAGAGATATAACGATATGTTGTTCAAACTATTAACATGGTATTAATGGTTTTGTGGGGTATAGCAAAGGTTGATTTATTTCTTTTTGTTTTCATTTTTTTGCAGAATATTGAGTATACGGTTTTATTGAATACGGGTTTTGTGTTTGGCTAAAGCCAGTGTTTATCGTTTTTTTATCCCTGCGCTAAAGCACGGGGTAAGTAATAATGTTTTTAGTTGGTTTTTTATCTCGGAGACGAAGCAAGGCACAAAACATGTTTTTTCTGCTGACAATAAGAAATTGGATTTTTGGAAAAGTTGATTCTAAAACACTTACCCCAGACTTTAGTCTGGGGAAGTCAAATACAATAAAGTGCGGGCTTTAGCCCAAGTTTTCTTCATCGAAATTAAACTTACTCATAAACTCATTGTACTCAAATTCAAATGACTTTTTACAATGGTGGGCCTCCTGATTTTTAATATAGTTTCTCACCCGATGAAGGTTCGATTCACTCACAGAAACAGCAAAATACTCATCCTGCCACTCAAATTTTGTTGGGCTAAGCTTGTTTTTATTTATCCAATACGAGGATTCCCCTTTGAGAAGCATGAGTATTTTTTCGATGGTCTGGCCACTCCTAAGTGATACTAAACAATGTACATGCTCCAGATACCCATTTATTTGATCAATATAAATACTTTTTGTTTTACCGTTGTTCTTTATATGCTCGAAAACAGGTTGCCGGATTTCTTTTGTTAGCAATGGCTTACGTTTCTTTGTTGTCCAAACGATGTGAACCCATATTTTTATATATCCCATTTTTGAGTTATTTAAGTATGCCCTTGTTTCCGGAAGAAATTTAGCTAATCAAAATTAATGATTTTTGAGATAAAGCTAAATCAAAGTTGTCAAACGGTTTTATACATGTTTACCATTGAGCATTATGCTATAATTTGTTTTCATAAATTCATTAAAATTTCCATACATTTGTCGCAAGTTATATAGCATGCACATCAGTTACTTAAATAACCACTTATCGCATCGTTCGGGCAAAGGCTTGTATGAGTGCTGGATGTTCTGATGCTCTCCAATTAAGGCCAACAATTAATTTTCTGGCATTGGTTTTCAACGGATGAAAACCCAAATTCCTTAATACTCATATTGCAATTAGTTTGATTTCCATGAAAGGAATCATTTTCGATATCAAGCGCATGGCGCTGCATGATGGTCCCGGAATCCGGCAAACGGTCTTCTTTAAGGGTTGTCCCTTGAGTTGTCGTTGGTGCCACAATCCGGAAAGCCGATCCAGGGAAATCCAATGTCTGAAAATAAGTGAAAAAATTGGTGGTAAGTCTGTAGACGATGTGGAAATCATCGGACGTGAAATTACAGTCACCGAATTGATGTCGGTTATCTTGCGCGACAGGATGATTTATGAGGAAAGTGGTGGCGGAGTGACTTTTTCAGGTGGTGAGCCCTTGATGCAACCCCGATTTTTAGCAGAGATTTTAAAACAATGTCAAAAAAACGAAATCCATACGTGCCTAGATACCACGGGATTTACCTCTTGGGAAGTCATCCAAAAAGTCGCCCCTTATACCGATTTGTTTTTGTACGATCTCAAACATCCGGACAACGAAAAGCACCGCCAGTTTACCGGAGTTGAAAATAAGCTAATTTTAGATAATCTTTATCGATTGGATGCGATAGACAAGAAAATATGGATACGCATTCCGTTTATTCCTACCCTTAATGATGATGAGTCGGATTTGCTTAAATACCTGGCCATGCTGGCCAAATTAAAGCAAAAACCGCCTATCAGCCTATTGCCCTACCATAAAATTGGAAGCCATAAATACGATCGCTTTCAATTGCCCTATCACATGCAAGGCATTGAAGAACCTACGAAGGAATCCGTTGCTTTTGCCAAGCATATTTTTGAGAATGAAGGATACTCCATACAGGTTGGAGGTTAATCAATTTGTAATCAATTTTCCTATGAACACACGCATTACTCAACTCCGAAAACAAAGTCGCGAGGCCATACCCTCGCTTTCAGCCGAACGTGCTCAATTAGTTACACAATATTACAAAAGCAACGAATCGCGCCAGGTGTCGGTTCCTGTGCGAAGAGCCCGTGCTTTTTATCATTTTATGGAACACAAAAGCTTGTGCTATAATCCCGGAGAGCTTATCATTGGTGAACGGGGTCCCAAGCCCAAATCGGTTCCCACTTATCCTGAAATCACTGTCCATAGCCTGGAAGATCTAGAAACCCTTCACGATCGGCCTAAAGTGTCGTACAAGAGCGATGCATCCATGCGAAGAATTTACCGGGAGGAAATCATTCCTTTCTGGCAGGGAAGTTCCAATCGCGATAAGATTTTCGCCCACCTCGAAAAAGAATGGATTTCAGCCTATGAAGCGGGTATTTTTACCGAGTTTCAAGAACAACGTGCTCCGGGGCATACCGTTCTGGGGAACAAGATGTTTCGCAAAGGTTTTTTGGATTTAAAAAATGAAATAGCAGCGTCCATAAAGAATCTGGATTATTTCAATGATCCGGAGGCGTATACTAAGAAAGAAGAACTTACCGCAATGGAATTAGCAGCAGACGCCATCATGCTGTATGCCCAACGGAATAAGGAGTTTCTGACAGATTTGGCTCATCAGGAAGATGATGAAGATAGAAAACTGGAGTTGATGGAAATGGCTCAAATTTGTGATCGTGTGCCAGCGCATGCCCCAGCAACCTTTCATGAAGCTTTGCAGCATTACTGGTTTATCCACCTGGGTGTGATTTCGGAAGTCAATCCATGGGATAGCTTTAATCCGGGTCGGCTCGATCAACACTTATATCCCTTTTATGCCCGCGAAATTTCCAGTGGAAGTCTTTCTGAAGAGCGTGCTAAAGAGTTGCTTTCTTCTTTTTGGGTTAAGTTTAACAACCATCCGGCTCCGCCAAAAATTGGAGTTACTGCCAAGGAAAGCAGTACCTATACTGATTTTGCTCTGATCAATCTGGGAGGAGTAAAAGCCGATGGCAGCGATGCCGTTAATGAATTGTCGTACCTGATACTTGATGTTATTGAAGAAATGCGATTGTTGCAGCCTAGTTCTATGATTCAGGTGAGCAAAAAAAATCCGGATCGGTTTATTCGACGAGCGGCCCAAATTGTGGGAACAGGTTTCGGACAGCCCTCTATTTTTAATACGGATGCCATTGTTCAGGAATTGCTGAATCAGGGAAAAACCTTGGAAGATGCCCGTAATGGTGGTGCCAGTGGTTGCGTGGAAACAGGAGCTTTTGGTACAGAAAGCTATATCCTGACAGGTTATTTTAATCTGGTAAAAGTGCTGGAAATTACGTTGAACAATGGATTGGATCCCGTTACCGGGAAGTCAGTTGGAATACCAACTGGAGAAGTGGAGAAAATGCAGTCATTTGAAGAGCTTATTCATGCATTCGACCGTCAACTTCGCCATTTTATCGACATCAAAATTAAAGGAAGCAATACCATCGACAGGATTTTTGCTGAAAATATCCCGGTCCCGTTTTTGTCCCTCGTTATTGAGGATTGCATCACCAATGGGAAAGACTATAACAATGGCGGTGCCCGATACAACACCAGCTATATTCAAGGTGTTGGTTTGGGAAGTATTACCGACATGCTGACCAGTATTCGCTACCATGTTTTTGACAATAAAAATCTGACCTTGAGTGAAATATTACAAGCAACTCAATGTAATTTTACTGATCAGGAAAACCTGCGTAATACATTATTAAACCACACGCCCAAGTATGGCAACGATGATGATTATGCGGATGCGCAAGCAACGCAGGTTTTTAACTTGTTTCATGCTGCTGTTGACGGGCGTCCCAATACCAAGGGAGGACAATACCGCATCAACATGTTGCCCACTACGTCACATGTTTATTTTGGGAGTGTAACCGGAGCCACAGCCGATGGTCGTTTGGCCTTTAAACCCTTGTCGGAAGGTATTTCTCCCTTTCAGGGAGCCGACCGAAATGGACCTACTGCCGTACTCAATTCAGCAGCTAAGATTGATCATTTGAAAACAGGAGGAACCTTGCTCAATCAAAAATTGAATCCTGATTTGTTTACTTCTGAAAAGGGCAAGGAGGTGGTTTTGCACCTGGTGCGTTCTTATTTCAGAATGGATGGACACCACATTCAGTTCAATGTGGTGACGGCTAAAACACTTCGAGAAGCTCAATTACATCCTGAAAATCATAAGGACTTGATCGTTCGGGTGGCCGGTTACAGCGATTATTTTAATCACTTGAGTGAGGCTTTACAAGAAGAAATTATAGCACGAACCATGCAAGATTGAGGTTGAAATTTCTTATCACTACATGTGATTATTGATAGTTATTGGATATTAATGATTTATTGACGTTTTTTCTCGTTTATCGTAGCTGTATCACTGCACTGTGATACAGCTGTGTATTGAATGTTTTCTTTTTTAATTCTCCAACTAGCCCTCCCACAATTGAATTCTTTTTTCATAAATTTGTCAGTAAAACTCTTGACCAAATTAATTGAACAATCATGAAACAAGTTTTATTTCTTACCTTCTTACTTTTGTCATTTTTTAGCGTTCTGGGACAATCAACCAACGACAAAAAGATTTTTTACGATAAGGAATGGAATAAGTGTGCTGAAGATTCGGCTAGCTATTATCGAATAATTAGTGCCCGCAAGAAAACCATGATGTTTTCCCGGTGAGTTAGTAAAACGCAATCTGAATAAGCTGGATATTTTTCGTGTAATTGATCAATTTTACTTTTGGGGTATTTCTCAGCCTTATTTTCCACTTTTAAATGGC
>JBFHGX010000135.1:0-10530 GCA_041582875.1 Bacteroidales bacterium
ATGGTAACTACAGGAATCCGCCATTTTAAACATTAACGACTTTATAAAAATACAAATATGGGATTGTTTTCATTTCTAACCAAAGAAATTGCCATTGACCTTGGCACAGCCAACACCATTATTATTTACAATGATAAAGTAATTGTGGATGAGCCTTCTATTGTGGCATTGGAGCGGAATACAGGCAAGATTATTGCCGTTGGAAAAAAAGCCATGATGATGCATGGCAAAACGCATGAAAACATCAAAACCATTCGGCCTTTACGCGATGGGGTAATTGCTGATTTTCAAAGTGCTGAATACATGATCAGGGAAATGATTAAGATGATTGGCATGAAGAAAACCATTTTTCCACCAGCCTTGCGCATGGTTATTTGTATTCCATCAGGAATTACCGAAGTGGAAGAACGTGCGGTAAAGGATTCGGCTGAACAAGCGGGAGCTAAAGAAATTAGGCTGATTCATGAGCCAATGGCTGCTGCCATTGGTATTGGAATCGACGTGTTGGAACCAACCGGTAATATGATTATCGATATTGGGGGTGGAACCAGCGAAATTGCAGTTATCGCTTTGGGCGGAATTGTGAATAATACCTCCATTCGCATTGCAGGCGATGATTTTAATGCTGATATAGAAGAATACATGCGTAAACAGCATAACATTACCATTGGTGAACGTACCGCTGAGCGCATTAAAATTGAAGTGGGAGCAGCCATTACTGAACTCGATAATCCACCTGATGACTATGCTGTTCATGGTCGCGATATGCTTACGGGTATTCCAAAAGAGGTTACTGTAAATTACAAGGAAATAGCCAGTTGCTTGGATAAGTCCATTTCGAAAATTGAAGCTGCGGTGCTCAATGCACTTGAAAAAACACCACCAGAACTTTCTGCAGATATTTTTCGTACAGGAATATATTTAGCCGGTGGAGGATCCATGTTGCGCGGACTCGATAAGCGTCTGCATCACAAAACCAAACTCAGTGTTCACGTTGCCGAAGATCCGTTGCGTGCTGTAGCCAGAGGTACCGGAATTGCATTGAAAAACTTTGATAAATTTACTTTCCTCATCCGATAAGGCGGTTGTAATCTGATACACAATGCGTAATCTGTTTCTGTTTTTTTATCGTAACCAGTTTTTTACGCTATTTGTCATTCTTGAGATTATTTCTTTGGTGCTTTTGAGCAATAGCCTTTCGTATCAGCGATCGTTGCGCTACAATACCGTAAGCGATTTAACAGGATCTGTTTTTTCAGGATATGGTTCTGTAACTCATTATTTTGGACTCATCCGTGAAAACGAAAAGTTGGTGGCCGAAAACGCACGATTACATACTTTGTTGTCAGGTGTAACGGATACTTCCGACACCATCGAAAAAATCGGTGATAGCCTTTATCATTATATTCCTGCCACCGTTGTAAGTAACAGTGTCACCAAACAAAGCAATTTGATTATGGTTGATAAAGGTCTTACGGATGGAGTAAAAAAGGAAATGGGCGCTATTTCTTCAAATGGATTGGTGGGTATCGTGATTGGAGTTTCCAAACATTATTCGGTCATTATGTCGATGTTACACCATAACATGCGCATCAGTGCCAGGGTTAAGGCAAATAATCAATTGGTGAATGTAATTTGGGATCAATCTGATTATCAGATTGGAACCATTACGGATATCCCCTCACATTTGCAATTGGAAAAGGGCGATAGCATTGTTACCAGCGGAAATTCGCTGATTTTCCCCAAAAATATTCTCATTGGAACGGTTGAAAACCATGTGAAGGAAATAGGTGAACATTTGGGTTCTGCAGTTATCCGGTTTTCAACTGATTTCAACAGCTTAAAACACGTTTACCTCATCGAAAACTTCATGGTTTATGAACAGGATTCATTGTTAATGCAAATTGAAGAATAATGAATCAGGTATTGTTTAAAAATATAGCCCGCTTTACACTGCTCATCTTATTGCAGGTGTTGATATTCAACAACATGAATTTGGGAGGATATTTAACTCCCGCCATTTATGTGTTGTTTATTTTATTATTACCACAGGCTATTAACAAGAGCATGTTGTTGATGTTGGGTTTTATTACGGGATTAACCATCGATTTATTTTTGAATACACCCGGTCTTCATGCTGCAGCAACGGTACTTATGGCTTTTTCTCGTCCCGGAGTCATCAGGTTGTTTTTCCGTAATTTAGAATTTAGTCCCAATGAGGCCCCTGATATTTCGAAGCTCGGAATCAGTGGGTTTTTTAGGTATGCGGTAGTATTGGTTTTTATCCAACACGTTGCTTTGTTTGTATTGGAAGTGTTTAGCTTTAAGGATATATTATTTACGCTTTATCGGTCATTGTTAAGTTCGTTACTCACAACAGTTTTGATTATGGTGATTGTTTTACTCACCACAAAACGCAAAAAGCGATAATTGACCTCAGTAATAATGATGACTCAAAACACAAATATTTGTTAATTATGTTTGTTGTTTCAACAAGGTGATTAGCTTTGTTCTCTGTTTTCCTTATGTAAAATCATGAAATTTAATTCAATGAAAAAACTTTCTGTTCTTTTTTTGGTCGCTATTGTGATCATGTTTGCTGCTTGTACCCAGCCACACGCCAACGATAATTTTAATATCCAATTAACCTTGACAGGTGCCGGTACTGATACCATTTATTTAAAACAACGTGTTGATGGAGAAGTGGTTACATTTGATTCAGTCGCCTTTGTTGGTGACAAAGCTCAACTATGGGGTAGCGTTGAAATGCCGGAGTTTTTCTACCTGACTTTTAGCAAAAACAAAGGTTATATACCGTTGTTTGTCGAGCAAGGTGATAATGTGTTAGCTGGTGATTATCTTGATTTAGAAAACGTTACTTTTTCAGGCTCATTGTCGCAAGATAACCTGGTGGCATTTAATATGGCTACACAAGCCTTTGATGACCAAATGAGTGAACTGGGACAACAGTATGGCCAGGCCAGACAATTGGGCGATACTACCAGAATGAATGCCATTGAAGCCGAGTACATGAGTTTGGACGAGCAAAAAACGGATTATGTAACTCAATATGCATTCGATCATCCCGATCAGGTACTGTCAGCTTATATTATTTTGAGCAATTCGTATCAATATGAACTGGATATGCTCGATAGCTTAACCATGGCGTTTGCTCCTGAAATCAGTAAATCTATCTATGTTAAAAAATTGCAGGAGCATGTGGCAACATTAAAGAGATCAGCAGTAGGACAGCCATTTATCGATTTTACCATGGACGATATCAATGGGAATCCAATTATGCTTTCTTCTGTCGTAGGAAAAAATTATGTGTTAGTTGATTTCTGGGCATCCTGGTGTTCACCTTGTCGTGCCGAAAACCCCAATGTGGTAGCTGCTTACGAAAAGTACCATGATAAAGGATTCGATGTGTATGGTGTTTCTTTTGATAAAGATCATGATGGTTGGATCAATGCTATTGCCGACGATCAATTAGCCTGGACACAAGTTTCTGATTTAAAATATTGGAACTGTGCTGCTGGTAAGCTTTATGGAATTCAATCAATTCCCCAAAATATATTGATCAGCCCCGAAGGGATTATCATTGATAAGAATCTCCGTGGTGAAGATTTGCATTTAAAACTACAGGAATTACTGGATTAAAAATCCTTTAAACATATAATGTAAGGCGCAGATGATTATTTATCTGCGCTTTTTTCATTTACAACTCTTTGGTGGTTCCCTTGATGAGGTGTTTGTCAGGATCCTGATCACGAACAAAGCGCAACCATGCTTCGGAATAGCCTTTGGTTTGGATACGGTTATGCTCATCTTTTATATAACCATCGTTGTATTTGGTGATGATGAAGTCACCCAGATCAAGCCATTGCTGATGCACCCATTCTCCTGTTTTTGCCGAATAGTTGGTTAAAAATGAAATGCGCTGTTCCTTAGTAAGTTTTAAGGCTTCTTTTTCGACGGACTCCTGCTTGACTACCATGAGGTTTTCCAGCTGATTTTGTTTTTGCTGAATGTCCACTACAATATCTTGATACCGTGTGTTGGCGTAATTGGCAGCCAAGTTGAATGCCCACCATGCCGATTCACGCGAATAATGGTTGATATCTCCTGTTCGGTAAGGTTCCGAAATCGCGGTAACGCAGCAGTAAATGGGAAAATAGCACGTGGTATAACTGTCGTCAACGCCAAACCACATTAAACCTCCAATTTCGTTGGGTAAAAAATCACGCAATTGAGCCACAAAACTAAAGGCTGTATTGTAAGTGCTGATGGCTCTTTCCCATGAATATTCCAGAGAATCCACAGACCAACTGAGTGGTCTTACCCGGTTTGGATTTCCAAATGGGCCGGCTTCGGGACCTTGTGTCATATCAATTGGAGTTCCTTCGTAGTGATCGCGAGCCAAACCAAATACATCTTGTAGTGAAAGCTGATGATCGGGTGTAATAAAAAGAGGGTAGGGGTTGGCGTTTTCTATTCCACGGCAATAATCCAAGGAAAATTCAAGCGAGGGAGCTGCCCGATTAAAAATGCTCCACACACGCGATTCGGTATATTTTAAATGATCGGGTGTTGGGAGGTCGTAAACCTCGTTAAAACGAAAGGGAAGTCCCATTGAGGGATCGAAATGGCCTTTTTCGATGGCTAGATTGATGATATTGGAAGAGTACAAGCAATTTTCAGTATCGTTCAAAGGAAATTCGCCAATGCGGGCATGGTTGGCATGGGCAGTCATCATGCCATCGGGCACTCGCTGAGCTACCCAAACAGCTCCACCTTTTCCACCTGTTCCAATCATTTCAAGCAACCAGGCTTCGTTGGGATCAGCAATTGAAAACGATTCGCCTTCGCTGCCATAGCCATAGGTTTCTGCCAGCGATGTCATCACATCAATGGCTTCACGGGCTGTTTTAGCACGTAGTAGGGCCAACTCCATCAACTCCCAGTATTTTAGTGGAAGATCTTTGTCCCACAGTTCTTCTCTGCCCATAAAGGTAGTTTCTCCAATGGCCAGTTGATGTTCGTTGATTTGAAACCCTACAATTCCGTAGGTATGTGGCACCTGATGCACTTTGTACGCTATACCTGACATGCTGGTATAGGTGATTGAATCTCCTTCAGGATGATCGGCAGCAGATTTGGTGTTCAGGTGGTATAGCCATTCGCCATCATTGCTGTAATAGAGAAAAGTACTACCATCTGCAGAAGCGCCTTTGGTGACCAAAATGTTGGTGCAGGAAAATGCTGCTATTTGCATCGAAAAGAAAAGGAAAAAAAGGAGGTGTTTCATGTGTACGGTGCGTTAAATCAAGATTATTATTAACAATCAATTCTTTTTAGAAATTTTTTCTGCAATCACTCCACCAATCCATGCCATTGGAATATAAGCAATTAGGATATCTACGATAGCAAACCATAAAGGACCCGGTAACATATAATTGACCAAGATTCCTCCGACAAGAAATAAGCCACCAATGCTTAATGAAAAAGCCATTTTATGATTGGCAGCAATTATTCCTGCCAAGAATGCTCCAACAAGGGTTCCAAGGGCATGAGCTAAAAATGGAAAAATGAAATATTCGGTTCCCAAAGTAGGCATAACAGCCGCTAAAGCACCCATGTCATCTGGATCGATGCCTGATATCGGAAAAAGGAGATGCCCGGTTTGGATAAGTCCCATATTGATGACACTTCCTCCTAACCAGCCCAAAACAAAGGCCATGATATTTTTGAAGATAGGTTTCATATTAACTCTTGATTGATGATATTATTCAATTTTTTTGTGTAATTCTTGTTTTGTTGAATATAAAATTGCATTAACTCGACCCGCTTTTCTTTAGCCTTTAATGACCAAATTATTCTTCGTTTAGCCATATCTCCATATCTTTTTCAAGCTGTTCATTGTCAATGTATAAACCTTTAGATAATTCCTTTTTCGAATTGATAATCTCAGTTTTAAGTTCAGGAGTAAGCTTGAGAATTTTCCCCTCAGATCTAGCATCCAAAATGGTTTTTATGGCTTTTAGAAACGAAACGTCTTCAATTTCGTTGATCCTTTGTATCAGGGCATTTTTAAGTTGTATTGTGTTCATAATCATAGTAATTAGGTAATAGAGAAGCACCAATTAAGCAATATTTAACAAATATACGAACAACCCATATGAAAATTGTTGTTTGCAACAAAAAAGAGGAGCCCAACGGCTCCTCTTTTTTAACTTTTAAAGTTCGATGGCTTAATGCGCGCTCCCTATAACTTTTAATTTATCACCAGTTTGTTTGATGATGAGTTTATAGGTTTCCGGGCTATAACCGGGTTGACTTACTTCAGGAGCTACATATATATACCCTTCTGGGACTTCCTTTTTGGTTTTGATGTTACCGTCCATGTATTTCATGAAAAGGTATTGGTATAAATCTTTCCATATATTGAACACGTCGGCTCCTACACCACAAGAATAGTTTGTCAGGTAGGCGATGGCAGCATCTCTGTCTTTTTCTATCAGTGCCAATGCACCCGCGTCTACAGCAGGAGTCATGCTGATAAAACTGTTTTCCAGATCGTCCTGAACAGTTTGAATTTCAGGATGAATGACATTGTAGCGTGTGTAAGCAAAATTTTGAACCTGGTTGAAAATCCAAAAACCAGAAGTTTCTGACCATTCCATCATTGATCCATTACCGACTTCGTAATTCACAGGAATTTTAGTCATACTGGTATACATAGGCATGTAAACAGATCCAGAGGCATCGTCAACACCCCACCAGATTATACCACCAATGGCATCAGGTAACCAGCTTCTGGACTGGGTTATAAATGAAAATCCGGTTTGTTGGGTAGCGGTGGCACGCTCGTTACAATAAGCAACTCCATCAACTTCCCAAGTAAGTGGACGCCAGCGGTAAGGAACAGCATAAGGTCCGGCTCCAATATCCATGCTCATGTCTAATTCAGTGTTTTCCAAATGGTCACGCATAAAATTCATCATATCACGTGGACTAACTTTAGCATCGGGTTTAACCCATAAAGGCATGCGGTTGGTGGCGTAGTGATTTGGATTGGCTTTGCCATCAGCAAATTTATCGTGGTGCTCAATTTCGCCTTTTACATAATCCCAGTATTTGTCCATTCCGCCGGTTACTTTGTTGAACATACTCCAAACGCGGATTTCGCAAAAACGGGCACCACCAAATGAAACAGGAGCATAAGTGTCACTAAACGAAAAATCTTTGTCGTCACCGGTATACCAGCCCTTGTTACGTGCAAACGAAACAACATCGGCAGCGTACACGCATTCAATTTCGGGATTGTTAATTTTATCCATTTCGTTGGAAGAAATGGCATTCTTTTTTAAAGTTTGTGGAAAAGTAGTGATACGTGCCTGATTGGCATGTCCTGAAACATAGCCATCTGGAATTTTTAATGCTACCCATACAGCACCTTTTTCACCTTCACCTTTGCCAATCATTTCCAAAATCCAAACTTCGTTTTCATCAGCAATAGAAAAAGATTCACCTGAGCTGGCATAACCATAATCGGCGACCAATCCGGCCATAATTTTAATGGCTTCGCGAGCATTGGTAGCACGTTGTAAGGTGATGTAAATAAGGCTTCCGTAATCAACAATGGCACCGGGCTGAGTAGCCAGTTCTTCACGACCACCATAAGTGGTTTCGCCTATGGCCACCTGATGTTCATTCATGTTTCCAACCACATTGTAGGTTTGTAATGCCTGTTGAATTTCTCCCAAGTATTTTCCTGTATCCCATTCGTAAACGCTCAACATGGTGCCAATGGGGTAAGTAGCGGCAGGCCAGTGGTACAACTCTCCGTACAATACGTGAGAGTCGGCAGCATACGAAATCATGGTCGATCCATCAGTGGAAGCGCCTTTGGTTATCAGGTAATTGGTACAGGCTGAAGCGTTGTTGGCAAAGCCGAACAACAGCAAGAAGGCCATCATCAGGCCAACAGTTTTCTGTTTCATGTTCATATTTTTATGTTCATTAATTTGCAATAGTTCACAAAAGTAGCAGAAAAATCCAAATAGAAAGCCAGCGAAATAGCGCAGTTTACCATTGGTTTAATCGGGTATATAATTTACAAAAGTGTCATGGCCATGATCTTATCTTTGGCCAATTGCGTTTTTAGAGCTTCGAGGTTTTCAAATTTTTTCTCATCCCGCATACGATCCACAAAGGTGATCGTAATTTCTTGACCATAAATTCGTTGGTCGAAATTAAAAATATTCACTTCGATGGTTAATTCGCCATGATCTACGGTTGGCCTAAAACCAATGTTGCTCATCCCTTTGTAAAGAACACCTGCGTACATAACACGACAAGCATATACGCCTCCTGCGGCAATTAGTTTGTATTGGTCAGCCACTTCAATATTAGCCGTAGGAAAACCCAGATCACGGCCTATAGATTTACCCTTTACCACCAATCCTGTAATGGAATATTCGTGTCCGAGCATGAGGTTGGCTTCTTTTACATTTCCTTTTTTGAGAAGGTTTCTGATCTTGGTTGAACTCACCGTTTTGCCATCAATGCTTTGGGCTTCCACCATATCAACCTCGAAATCAAACTCGCTACCCAGTTTTTTGAGCAATCGAATACTGCCTTCCCGGTCTTTACCAAAATGATGGTCGTAACCTATAATCAGCGCTTTAGGTTTTATTTTATCTACAACAAGGTTCCTGATAAAATCTTCTGATGAAGTAGCAGCAAATTCTTTGGTGAACTCCACCACGATCAAATGATCGATTCCTGCTTCTTCGATGTCCTGAATTTTACGTTCCTGGGTTTTAATAAAGCGCAACTCAGTATTGTTTGGGTCGAGTACTATGCGGGGATGTGGATGAAAGGTAATGACGACTGTTTCGCCATTGTATTTTTGGGCATCTGATTTCATTCGGTCAAAAATGGCTCGATGACCCAAGTGTACTCCATCAAAAGTTCCGATGGTAACAATGTGGTTATTTACAGGTTTAAAATCAGCGATACAGGTATAAATCTTCATGGGCTAAACCAGTTTTTTCGATAGCAAATATTCTGCAATTTGAACGGCATTGGTGGCCGCTCCTTTACGGAGATTATCAGAAACGACCCATAGATTCAAACTGTTTTTTTGTGATGCATCCCTACGGATTCTTCCCACAAATACCTCATCTTTTCCTTCTGCCAGAATGGGCATGGGATAAAAGTTGGCTTCAGGGAAATCAAAAACGACCACTCCCGGCATGGTTCCAAGCAGGCGTTTTACTTCAAAAAGTGTGAAATCGGTTTCAAATTCAATATTGACAGCTTCTGAGTGCCCACCTACTACCGGAACCCTAACTACAGTTGAGGTAAGGTTGATGGATGGATCCAGAATTTTTTTTGTTTCGTTCGTCAGTTTTATTTCTTCAGAGGTGTTTCCATCTGCATCAAAATCACCAGCATGGGGCAATACGTTCAAATCAATTTGATGGGGATAAAACTTCTCGTGAGGCTGTCCCTTACGTTCTTGCATTAGCTGATCAATTCCTTTTTTTCCGCTACCGGAAACCGATTGATAGGTGCTTACAACCACGCGTTTGATGCCATATTTGCGATGCAATGGGGCTAAGGCCATTACCAATTGAATGGTTGAACAGTTGGGATTGGCAATAATATGGTCATCGGCATTGAGCACATGTCCGTTGACTTCGGGTACCACAAGCGGAATGTTTTCCTGCATGCGCCAGGCCGATGAGTTGTCGATAACTTTGGCTCCATAGGCTTCAAATTTTGGAGCAAGTTCCAGAGAGGTCGTTCCACCGGCTGAAAAAAGAACGATTTCAGGTTTTTTCAAAAGAGCTTCATCAGCCGATATTACCAAAACCTCTTTCCCTTTAAACCAAACTTTTTCACCAACCGATCTGGTCGAAGCCACGGCCAATAGCTCATCCACAGGAAAATTTCTTGATTCAAGCACTTTCAACATTTCACGACCCACAAGTCCGGTGGCTCCTACAACGGCTAATTTCATATCATTCAACTTTACTCAGGTAAACCTGGATTACAAGTAACAACTTTCATTTTAAATGTACAATTATTACTTTGAGAAGTATTGCTTTTACCACAATTTTGTACATTTACCTACCCAAAAATAGTTTCGCAAAAATATCAAAAAATGAAACATCTATTTTTTTTCCTGCTATGGTTTCCTGTTCTGGTTTTTGCTCAGGTGTCCGACGATTTCTCGGATGGTAATTTTACAGAAAATCCTGTCTGGACAGGTGACCAGAATAAGTTCATTATAAACGACAATTTTCAGTTGCAGTTGCTGGATACAGCAGCCGGAATGGCCCAACTTTCTACAGCTAACCTTCAAACGGGCGAAACCGAATGGAGATGCTTTATTCGGCTGGCATTCAGTCCTTCTTCCAACAATCATGCACGATTTTATTTGATGAGCAATGAGCAAGATCTACTGCTTCCAATGCAAGGTTATTATTTGCAGTTGGGCGAATCGGGTGGGAGTGATGC
>JBFHGX010000136.1:0-10464 GCA_041582875.1 Bacteroidales bacterium
CTTGAACTATACTCTGGAGTTGATTTACAGGCAGTAGGTGACGTTTTCATCGCGGCCTGTTTTTTTTGGGCTCAACTGAGCCTTAAATCCTATTATGTTTTGGCAACTGGGCTTTGATATGTATTCTATTCATTCCTTAAAAACACTCTTAGTCATATTAACTATCCATTTATAATAATTCAGGATATGGATTGCAAAAAACACAATAAGCAAAATACCAAGCTTATTGTGTATGCCTCTTAATGCCTCACCAATATTAGAATTGGCAAAAATTAACCATGATAAAAGTGAGGTGGAAGCACATAGAAGGAAAATTATAAAAATGCTTATATTCATTCCGCTATGTTTATTTTTTAATTTTAAAGTAACCAATTTTTTTAACCAGTTGTAATGCAAGGCAAGGTGCAGTAAAACAATAGGCAAGGATATTACAGTTAGTATCTTATGAATTATTATCCAGGTATTCCCATTAATTCCCATGGTCTCGTCAAGGTAAGCTTTCCCTCCATGGTACTGTAGCATAATTATTCCTGATATTAGTAATAAAAGGAAGGGTAAAAATGCAATTATGTCTACATAATAATTTCTAATAGTTTTTGATTCTTTAAAGTTTATCATTATCAATTTTTTAAATAGTAAGATAGGCTAAAGCGTCTCTGAGTATCAAAGAAAATATTTTTAAGATTTAATTCGGCTATTTCTCCAAACTGCTTTAGATGTTTTTTGTTAAACTTATGCGAATTCTCGGTATGTAAAGTTTCTCCTTTTTTAATTTTTATAGTCTCGGTAACATACTTTGTTTTAATCTCTAAATCTTTTAACGACTTCAAATGCATTTCAATTCTTGCTTTATCGCTATTATAAAAAGCAAGGTGTTCAAAATCAGAAGGATCGAAATTACTGTCCAGAAGTGTATTCACAGTATTTAAAATGTTTTTATTAAAGGCGGCAGTCACCAATTGTTTGTCATTATATGCTTGTTCCAAGGTTAAGGTATCCTTTACCAAATCTGCTCCCAATAACAATTGGTCACCTTTTCTCATTTTAGTTCCCAACTGCTTCATAAAGGTTTCCGCTTCAGACGGACTAAAATTTCCAATGGTACTTCCGAAAAAACAGAACAGCCTTTTTCTATTACTGGGCAATATTTCTAAGTGCTGATAAAAATCGGTAACAATTCCTGTACAATTTATATTGAAAAGATTCGTGATTTGTGCAATAGATTTCTCAATGGCCACTTGATCAATGTCAATGGCAAAGTAATTTATTGAATCAAGAATGGGTGCCGATAATTGTTTAAGTATTAGGCTTATTTTAGATGCATCACCACTCCCTAATTCAATGATATCTATATTTGTAAAATCTATATCTAAACGACCAATCAAGCTCGATAGAATTTCTTTTTCGCTTCGGGTAGGATAATATTCTTCAAGCTGGGTTATTTTTTCAAATAAAGCACCACCCTCCTTATTATAAAAGTACTTGGGCGATATGTATTTTTGTTCAGACCTCAATCCCTTAAGTATTTCCTGTCGTGCACTTTCAATGCCAATTTGCGGAAGAAGATTGTGGATCTTTAGAGATTCTTGTAGGCCAAGCTCTTGTGTAATGTAATTCATAAAATACAGTTTTGATTATTCAGGAATTCCCGTTTCGTAAGGATTATCAGGGTCGTTACTCCACTCGAACCAACCACCATCAAATACCGAAACATTAGGCCAAGCCATTAACCAAGCATTAAAAAATGCTTCGCTTCCACGCCAACCTGTTCCACAATAAAATGCTAAATGCTTGTTGGGAGTAATACCCACTTCGTTCCAAATAGCTTCTACCTCCTGTGCCTCACGAATGGTATGGTCAATATTGCGGTAATTTTCCATGTGATAAGCATCGGAACCACAATTACCAAATACAGAACCCGGAATTCGTCCTTTCTTTTCGATGTAATTATAGCCACTTACATTACCAATGTATTCTTCCCAACTACGCACCGAAATAATATCGGCATCTTTGGCTTTTATCATTTCTTTGGCTTCGTCAATATCTACTATAATAGAAGGGTTTGCCGGAATTTGAACGCCAAATTCAGCAACAGGTTTCTTGGGCACATCGTTGGTGGTTATTTCAAATCCGGAATCTTGCCACGACTGAAATCCACCATTTAGCACACGTACATCTTTCACTCCCGCATAAATCATAATCATTGCATTACGGATGGCGCCAATATCACCAGCCGCACTTCCCGGAAACTCGTCGTCATTATCCGGAAACATAAATTTGCCATATAAAATAACCGTACTATCTGCGGTAATTCCGTGTTTCTCAAGTGCATCTTTTAACTCTTCCGGCGACCTTCGGTTCCAGGTTTCAGGTGCTTCCAGCGCAAGCGTGTCCATGTCTATAGCTCCCGGAATATGTCCCGATAAATAGGCGTCGCGATTACGATAGTGTGCATGCACAATAACGGTATTAGTCCCATCGTATTCAGCAGGCGTATTTCCTTTTATAATTTCGTTTACCCACGATGCCGGAACCAAATGGCGATAACGTGGTAAAAAATCCATAGGTAAAGCTTCGCTAGCAGTCCATTCACTTTGAAAATGCTTGTAAATTATAACATAAGCATAACCGGCTTTTGTAAACTGCTCAGCTACTGTAATACTATCCTCTGTGTTATAAGCGTAAATAATAATCTTATTTTCAGGTTCAATATTTTTATGACGCACCACTTCAATCCAGTCCATGTAGCGGGTCCATTTCAGAGGTAACGATTTTGCCCCTTTAATGTGCCCTCCTCTGCTTTCACCATTTAATTTCCAACCATTATAGGCATCAACTTCTCTAACGTCAACAATTGTAATTCCAGGCTTCGCAATTAACACCTTTAATTCGGCCGTTGTTATTTCTGAGTAATTTGTCATGCTTTTAAACTAAAATATTATTGTGCTAAAAATTCATGTATCATTTCATCAAGCGATTTATGCTCACGTTTGCTTACTTCTTTAAAATCAGATTCACCTGTAAATTTATCGGTTTTAATTCCTTCATAAATTCCGCCAATCACAGTACCAAGGAATTCGCCCAAAGCAGCTTGGCGTTCTTTAATGTAAGCTTCAACCGAAATGCTTTTGTAGGGTAAGTTTAAATTATAGGCTTTGTTTATGGCATCTGTTAATTGTTGTTGTGTTATCGGTTCACCAAACAGGTTGTAAGTTTTTCCCGTCAGGCTATCTTCAGTAAGCATCTTGAAGTAAGCAAAAGCCAATTCTTGGCGCGATGTATACCCGCATTTGCCGTCAGCAGCACAGTTTGTTATACCGCCTTCTTTTTTATAGGTATCTATATATTCTAAATCGGGTTCAATGTAAATTCCATTTCGGCCAATGGCCCATTGTAATCCCGAAGACCGAATATCTTCTTCCGTTTGACGATTGCAGGCCACAACCGGGCTAAAAGCATTTCCTTCTTCAGCACCAAAAATGCTGGTATACACTATTTTTTTTACACCACTTTCTTTTGCTGCATTTATAACATTCCGGTGTTGTTCAATTCGCTTGTCGGGATGATCCATGCCTGAAACCAATAACACCGCATCAACTCCTTTTAACGCAACATCAAAATCAGCTTTGCAGTTATAATCGCCTTTTCGTATTTCAACTCCAAGGTGTTTTGCTTTTTCAGGAGTTCGTGCAATTCCAATTACATACTCAGCTCCAATTTCTTGTTTTAAGTGCTTAATTATAGTGGAACCTAAATGGCCACTGGCTGCTGTTACTGCTATTTTCATTTTAATAGTTTATTAATAAAAAACATGACATATAAATAAACAATAATGTTTACTAGTAAAAGATAATTTTACTCCAAGATTTGGTGAAAACCCCAGTGTGGGCCTACCCAACATTCCCTTAAAACTATATTGTATGTACTTTTTATTTTTCGTAAATATCATATTCAGCTGACACTTGCCTCATTAATTCAGCATTAGCAAAATCCTCATCTGTCATTTTGGAGAGCTTTTCAAGATAGATGTCGAATTGTCCTTTGTTGTTGAAGATGGATAGCATTTTACCTCCTTTTTCACATTTAGCAGCATGCCAAACATTCGGTGGAACGGTAATGGTATCGCCTGGTTTACAAATAATTGTTTCATCATCAAAAATCAATTCCACAACACCTTGTAAAATATAAAACACCTCAGTCATTATTTTATGATGATGACGAGCAAGATAAAAACCGGGTTTTAGGGTATCTTCCACAAAAGCAAGTTCACCATTTGTATTGCGAGAGGAAAGCTTTACGAAACAATGGTCTTGCGAATAATTGTAATTTACACCTTCACCATTTCTTACTAATTCTTTAGTTTTCATTCTTTTATTTTTTTTACAGATTTACATAATTTAAAATTACCAAACCAAGGCTTTCGAATAAAGGTCATTCTGGTCAAATAAATGGTAAAAGTGTAACCTTTTATTCAGAGGAATGAAACCAACTCCTATTTTTGTTTAAAGGGGTTCTTACTGCAAACGTTCAATAAATTCGGCTATATCGCCTTTAACAAGTACATTTTTAGCTGATAAATGATATCTCCCATCTACATTATCGCTGTTTACTCGTATGAGAGTGCTTTTTTCGTATGCGTTGGCAATTTGTTCAAATGGCCAGCGAATGATGCCGGGCGTATTAAATCCAATTCCTAATTCGAGCATCACAAGCTTTTTGTCTTGTGCATTTTTAACAAAATCAACATATCGCTCGTTTGCAGCGTACCAATCTCTGTTTTCAACAAAAGTATGATCCATCCTTAAATGAGGAACCAAATTTTTACCACAAACAGGACATGTAGGTATTAAATGAGATGGTATCCGGCAATTCGATTGTTGTTCCACCAGTTTAAAAACCATCTCCTTATTGTCGTAAAGGGTATCGTGGCAAGGAGTTTCACACTGAAACTTACTGTATTCTCCCTGAGTGGCAAATACTTTATTCGCATCAAAACCCGATTTAGAAAACAAGGAATCTCCATTGGTTGTTATCACAAAATAGTCTTTATCTTTCACTAATCGTAAAAGTTCCGGATAAACATGTTCCGGTTCAAAATCATAACGGTTTAGCTTGATATGGCGTGAAAAATACCCCCATTTTTCCTCCAACGTTGGAAAAGCATAAAATGCAGAAGAATACATATCGGTAAGTTTATATTTTTCAATATAATCAGAAAAGTTATCTGTAAATCGCTTACCGCCATAGTATAAACCGGCAGCTGTAGATAGTCCGGCTCCGGCTCCTATTAAAACAACTTCTGCATCAGCCAATAATGCTTTGCTTTTTTCTATATCTTCAACTTCAATCATAATGCATTAATTAAGAGGTCATATAATTTAAGGTCGTTATCGCTAAAAACATTAAAAACAACAAGGTCTAAACAATCCGGATTGTTTTTAAGCCAGTTTTTTACGGTATCAATAGCCACCAAGGCTGCTTGCTCTGCAGGATAACCAAATACACCGGTTGATATGCCACAAAAGGCTATGCTCCTAATGGCTTCAACTTCTTTGCAAACATCAAGGCAACTGGTATATGAACTTGCAAGTTCTACTTTGCTTTGTTCAGTTACCTTATCTTTTACAATAGGTCCAACAGTATGCAATACATATTTCGATGGCAAATTATATGCCCGGGTAATTTTAGTGGTTCCTGTGGGTTCTGCAAACCCTTGTTTTTTCATAATGTAATTGCAGTCGTCGCGCAATTGCACTCCTGCTGCTGTGTGAATTGCATTGTCGATACAAGCATGCAGAGGCTGCCAGCAACCTAACATTTGATTGTTTGCAGCATTTACAATGGCATCGGTTTTAAGGGTGCATATATCGCCTTCCCATACCGCAATTTTTGTGTTACCCAAACGGAGTTTGCTCTTATTTATCAAGTCCTCTGTTAAAGTAATTGTTTTCTCTTTTAATTCGAGCTGCAAAAGCTGATTGAGTGTATTAATTGCTTCATCACCTAAAGTGTTAGGCGGCAAAGTATTTAGTAAGCCATGGAGCAAAAGTCGTTTGCTCTTGTAATTTGAATCAAGATTGCTTGTATCGCTTATTATCAGTAATAGCGCATCAACAAGTTGTTCTTTACTATTCATTTTGAGTATTGGCTGCGCGAACTCATCAAAAAGATAAATATCTTTTGCATAATCACTTATGTGCAAGACTTGTTTCATATTTTACAGTTTTACAATTCGTGGTGGCTTTCCAATTTCTGAAATCGATGCAGTAGCATCCTCTAAATACAACACTTCAAAATCTGGATTGTCGGGGGTTTTATATATTCCTCTAACCAGAGAGCTATGCTCCAGTACTTTTGCCTTTATGGCTAAATTGTCGGCAAAAACCACTTTTGCCTCAAGCCGCAACCACGACCTGTTTTTACCCGATGCACAAAGTTCAACGTAGGGTTGTTTCTGCAGTTCCTGATAAACTGCCTTTGTATTAGCTGTACAAAACCAAAACTTGCCGTCATCTTCAAACATAAACTGAAATGGACGAACCTTAGGCTTACCGTCTAAACCAAGTGTAGCCAGATATTGAATTTGGCTGTTTTCTAAATATTCAATTACTTCATTCATTATTTTCATGGATATATTGAACTATTTAATTTTATACACATACAATGGGCAACAATATTATCCCTCGTTAGCAAAACGAGGGATAATTTTATATTTAACAGCAATTAGCTGAAAATATTTATACCTACCATTATTCCAAAGTAATGGTAAAAGTGTGTCCACTAGTAAAATCATAACCTTCACCAATTTCCACCTTAATTTCAGTATTCGATAGGATAGAAACTTTAACGAATTCATCATCAACGCTAAGCGACTTAAATGCTTGCGCTTTGTCAAAGGTAATATAATACCTGTCGTAAGTACCAGGCTCAATGGTTCTGAACATTATGCCTTCAGGTGCGATATCAGCTAACTTATAGCTTATGCTATTATTTTGAATATCGATGGTATACAAACCTAAATAGTTTGTAAACTCAACTGCATCAGTTACTGCATTTGAAACGGTATCGCCATAAGGTGTTTCATTAACAAAAGCTTCAAAACCCGGATAGGTTGAGAAATATGCCGATTCAAATGAGTTTCTTACGGTGGCAATAGTTCCGTATTCAATTGGATTTGTTATTTGGTCATCATCTTTATCGCATGCAACAAAACCTAACGATATTGCTATAAATAATCCTACTGTAAATGTTTTTAAATTTCTCATTTTTTTAGTTTTTTTTTAGTTAAAATTTTACACCGCAAAAATGAGCCAATTAATAAGCGTAGGAAAGGTTAAAAAATGATTATAAATGGTAAAAGTGTAACTTCACTAAGGTGTTTTTCTAAATTGCATTGGAGAAACATTGGCATTTTTCTTGAAAAACTTGATCATATTTGTAGGTTCATCAAAACCAGTTTTGTAGGCAATTTCTTTTATCGATAAGGAAGTTGAAACTAAATAGCGTTTAATTTCTGTAGTTACAAAGTCATCAATAAAGGCTTTGATGGTTTTTTCGGTTAACTTTTTTACTATATCGTTCAAAAATTTATATGAAATATTCAATTCTGAGGCATAATATCTTGAACTTCTGGTTTGCTTGTATTCCTTCTCAAGCTTATCTTTAAACTTGCTAAATACCTCAAACCAGAATGGTTGTGCGTCGTTGTATGTTTTAGTTTGTTTCGCTCTTTCGGCCTTTAGCAACAAAACATGAACGTATGCTCTTAATATTTCATGTTTGGCAAAAGTGTCAGGAAAATGATATTCTTCATTCAATTTATGGGCGATATCCACAAAACTGTCTTTACCCATTTCATGCTGATGTAGTACAGGCTCCTCCAAATGGTAATTGTATAATCTATTAAATTTAATATTATCTGGTAAAAAGTAGTAATCATCTAAAAAAGTACTATTTAGTGCAATACAAAATCCTTTGGCATTTTGAAAGAATTCAGTAAAATGATGCACTTGATTTTTTGCAATGAAAAGTGCGCTTCCTTTTTGTAGGTTGTACAATTTGAAATCGACAAAATGTTTAATATGTCCTTCTGTTACAATAATTACAAGATAGAAAGTTATTTTATGAGGAGTAAATGGATTGTGGCTATTGTCATTAATTAATTTAGTATAAATCTCAGCAAAGGTCATTACTTCGATCTCTAGATTGGTATTTTTACTATTATATATTATGCTTGGAAATTCTTCAGTCATAAAATTTGTATAAATTGATACCTTTCTTGCCTTGTTGCTAACGTTGAGAATATGGGGCGTTTGGCGCTTTAAAGCTCCAAAGTATCAAACTGCTATATGTTTTATTAAATGTTAACATGCTCAAATTTAGCAATATCCGCCAAATGACCTATATTTATTGTTGGGTGCAGTAATTAATATTCTCTTTTCGAATTAAGAAATTTGGTTATTTCTTCACAAATTGTATCAGTCATATTTACAGGAATATCATGTCCCATATTTTCAAACCATTTTGTTCTTGCATTAGGTATAATAGTTGCCATCTTTTCACTGTGCTCAATAGGGATAAAAGGGTCATTCAATCCATGCATAATCAAAACAGGCATTTCTAATCTCTTCAATTTATCATACCGAGAACCTGAACGATAAGTTGCTTCATGGTGTTGACTTGAAGCATCTGGATTATAACCTCTTCTCTTATTTAAATTATACAATACTTGAACTGCTGTTCCCTTGACATCAATATCATACTTTGCTTCACCTTGAAGAATGATTCTTGATGATAAATGAAGTTTAATTGTGTTTTTTTCACTCGGGAATACTCCATATCTTATACTTGTTTTGATCAATTTAAAAACTATTTCATTTGAAATTGGTGGTAACTCTTTATCAAGAATATTTCCTGATGACATTAAAGATGTAAGAGTATTGGTTCTCTCCGGAAAATTTATCGCAAATTCTTGAGCAACCATACCTCCTAAAGATATTCCAAATAAATTAGCTTTCTCTATTTTCAAAGAATCAAGTATTACTTTACTGTCACTTGCTAAATCTTTTAGAGAATAAGGTTGCTGTTCCCAATTCTTAATCCAATCCGAAAAACCTGTGCCTCGATAATCAAATCTTATAACTTGATATCCTGATTCAACTAATTTATCAATAAATGTTTGAGGCCATCCTAAAGCATCATTTGAAATACCCATAAACAAAAGAATAGCCCCCTTATTTGTATCCTTGGGCGAAATAGATTCATACCAGATTTTTGTCCCATTATTCACAACATACCCTGATTTACCCCTAACAAGTTCAGGAACTTCAGAAGTTATGATATCTTCAATTATACCGTTACTATTTTTCGGTAATTGTGGCACTGTAAGAAAGATATATGATATACCTCCAATCAAAAGTATAAGTATTACAATTCCAATAATCTTAAATGTCTTTTTCATATTTATTATTTTATTCTCTCCTTGCACTCATGTTTGTTCAAGCACATATGTTATTGCACCCAACGTTAAGTATAAGAATAGTAGCCGATTGCGTGGCACTTTCCTGTCAAGTTACAGGAAAGTTGAAACGGGCTACAACCCTTGAATTTACTACTGAACCGGCTATTATTTTTATACATTGTTGTCTGGCTTTATTTTAGTGTACCTGTAAATTCAGTTTCAAGAAATTTTTGTTTCCATTCGCCATTTTCATAAACACCTACAATGAAGTCGTATGTTTTTTCATTTTTATAAATCCACATTTCAGTCACAAACGTTCCTCCGTAATCATACTTATAAATCAAATTTTTTCCGTCAACCTCAACAGTTCCTTCTGTTAGATTTCCAAAAATATCGAATTCCCAAAACCTTATTTTTTTTAATTTTTCATCATATTGTCGGATTCCGTGATTTCTCAAACCAAATTCAGTTTGTTCTTTATTTATGAATCCCATAGATTCTACTTTGACTATTTTGTTGTCCAATGAAAATTCCAAATTTATCTCTTGCTTAAATGTACTTCCATCTCCCCATTTTCCTTCAGCAATCCAGATATAATTTTCTAATGATTTGAAAATTGTCAAAGGATTATCTTGTGCTTTCAATCCTATTGGAATTAAAAAAAGTAGAATGATTAAAATTTTCATAGCTTCTTTCATTTTGTTCGTTTCAGCACATAACGGTTAGTATATGGTTTTGTGGCGGTTTTTGAAACACAAATCTTTCAACTTACACTAAAGTTAATTAATATCTAAAATGTTCATATTTAGCACTTCACCCGCCATAAACTATATACATTGTTGAACTAAACCTCTCTACGTTCGGTGGTTTTACTTGACCGCCGAATTGTAGAGAAGTTGCACCTTTACAGGATAATAAATTAAACAGTTATATTATGACAAATTTAAAAAAAAAAACTACGATCAGGAAGCCGACCTTCGTAATTTAAGTTCCCGTACACGTGC
>JBFHGX010000137.1:0-10419 GCA_041582875.1 Bacteroidales bacterium
CTCCAGATGTACTTCCCGCCGTTCAAATTTACAATCTTTAAAGGATGAAAATGCAAAACAAGTATTACCAATAACACAAATGTCATCCGTCTCAGGATTGAGTTTTAACAAGGATCCCGACAATGATGACGGACTTACTGTGTTTTGAGCACAGTTGGCCACATAGGGCAGCAATTGAACGTCAGGAAAATCTCCATTTTTAATAACATGAGCTATCTCAGGAGCTAAATAACTACAGGTAAATACTGTTAGCTTTTTAATCATGTTTAATTACCGATTTCGCGTAAAGGGTATGTTCCGTATTTTTGTACGGCATTTGTAATAGCCAACAAAACTTCATCAGGAACCTGAAAGGGGATTTCCCCATGATTGTCTGACAAAATAAATCCACCCCCTTTAGCCGCTTTGTCAATGGCTGATTTCACCACTTGGGTAGCTTCTTGGGCAGACCATCTCCTCATTTCGATACCATTTAAATTTCCTAAGACAGTCAACTTATTTTTAAATGCAGCTTTAAGATCCGCTAGATTTTCCTGCACACTGACCCCAACCACAGCAGTGCCTGTTTGAGGTAGCAAATCAGCTATTGACAAACAACTTCCTGAAGCAAAATGAGTTGCCGTAGGGCCATTTATCCGTGCTAAAGTTCGTTTTGCCACTTCGAACCCTGTTTCTAAATAAAGATCTCGGGGAATCATGGTGGTTGACGAAACCGGATCAAAATAACAAATGGCAGTAGCACCTGCTTCTAATTGCGCATTGGCCCAGTCCACACAAAATTGCTCATTGACATCCATTAACCGATTAAAAAGATCTTTATGAAAATGCATAAGATCTAGGTATCTCTCAAACCCCAATTGCATTACAGGAAGCGAAAAGGGCGACATGGCTACACCAATAATTGGGATTCTACCTGCCGATTCTGCATGAAGCATCTCGATGGTTTTCAATACTTTATGCAAAACAACAGACTCGCCTATCCTAGGGGATTTTAAACTGAGTATTTCATCAAAATCTTTAATAATGGGAGCACCTGCATTGGGTGGACCATCGGCAGAATAAATCACTTTGGCGCCAAATGCTTCAACTTCAATGGGGGCATAAAAGAACGGATAATAACAATCGTTCTGATATTTCTTTTGCAGCCGTACTTGTCCTTCAAAAACATATTCAGCCTTCGAAAAGTACTCTTTTATGCTCATTCCCATCTCTTTAGCTCCATGCAGAGTAAGCAATAAAAAAAGCGGAACCCGATCAGGCTCATTGTGAGATAGTGCGGTTAATACCCGCTCCATGGACGATGTTTCTGGTTTCATATCTTATTATCCTCCATTAGTTTATGAACAATTTCCAATGCATCTGCCGAATCCTTACCGTAAAAATCTGCCCCGATTTCAATCCACAATTGATCATCAAACCTAAAAGGCGCACCTCCGACAATGATTTTTACATCAACATCTTTTAATTGTTCTTTTAATTCTTTAATTCGCAGAGCAGAAGGTAACATCAACACCGAAACAAGCAAAATTTTAATTTTTTCTGTTTTAACGATAGATGCAAGACGATCCGCAGTAAGTCCTCCGCCAAGATCCATGAGTTCGACTCCACTTGCACGAAGGGTAGAATAAACGATCCGCTTACCCAACAAATGGAAATCCTCGAAAACAGCAATGGCCATTTTGGGTTGGTTCTTTCGGTACGGACTAGATGGAGGCAGTAATTTATCGATGATTTTTTCACAGATAATACCACTCATATATACCTGAGAAAGTGATAGCTCTCCTTTTTCCCAAAAGTCTCCAATTCGTTTAAGGGTATCAGAGATGAGTATGCCCACAGTTTTAATCATGGATTCTTCTTGCGCAACCGATATAATAATCTTTTCAGCAGCTTCCTGATCAAGCGCTAAAAGGGCTTGTTCAAGGTAATCACTGGTAATCTTTAAACTCTCCATTTTGAATATATTTTTGATTGCCAAGCAAATATATAAAAACATTGTTCAAATATCAACGATTGATACATTTAGCACGATAATGAATGGTAGCTAGGAGGTAAAAGTTAATAGTTGGCAAAAAAGATGAGTGGTTAAATACCAAAAAAATAACGATCAATGAATTGACTCGCAGAAGTTATCTTATTAAAACTTTTTGTCTGAAAATTGTATTTAGTGAAGAGTACTCCACAATATACATCCCCTTGGGCAACACTGAAATATCCAAACGGGTTGGTTTATCCACTTTTTCATACATCACCCTTTGGCCAATCGAATTGTATATGCTTAATGCAACAGGTTCATCTGACTCATCCAATGAAATAAACAAAAAGTCATCGGCAGGATTGGGATACAGGGTAACGCCCGAATTGACATCAGATTCAGACATGGAAACAATGCATGCATTTGCTACCTCATCAATACTGTTACAGCCATATTTGTTATCATGAATATAAGCGGCTCCTGATGAATTCACTAAAAAATTGCACACACTTTTGATGTTGCAAACAGGTAAATTTGCATTTCTTGTGATACTCAGATGATCAATTGAATCGTATAACACATTATTCAAACCTTCCAGATTAGGTAATTGCAAGTTGTCTTTCAGTATCACGGATCCTTTCACCAAAGTCAAAGCAGAAAGACTGGTTAAATCTATAAGAGAGTCATTTTCTGCTATTTCCAAATCGCCCTGTATGGTAGACAGTTGCGCCAGACCAGCCAGGCTTTTAAGTCGTTGATTGCCCAAAAACAAATAATGGCCAATTGTAAGCGATGCCCCAACATATTTTAAGCCATTCAAACCAGAAAGGTCCTCTATGGTGCCGTTTCCAGACACAGTAACTCCACCACTAACGGTATCAATCCCTTCCAATCCGGCAAGACTTTGCAATGAATCGTTATCGGAAATTCTGATTCCTGAAGTGTAAGAAAGACCAGACAATGGAATTAAATTCTTGAGCCGGTCAAGATCTTCAATCATCAAATATCCAACAGAATCTAGCTGCTCCAACCCAGATAAACTAACCATCGATTCCCCACCTTGTATCATCACCCATCCGGATACGGATGTAATATTATCAAAACCTGACAAATTACTAAGTCGGTTATTGTAACGCATATAGATATTGGATACATGTGTGACTCCAGAAAGTCCTTCCAGATTCTCAAGTTTACTGTTGTTATTAATCTCAATATTGCCATTTAGATAGGTTAATCCATTTAGTCCGTTCAGGTTAGTAAGGGTAATATTATTATAAATTACACAATCACCTCCCAAATACGTAAGGCTATCCATGGCCTCGATACTACTCAGCAAATCATTTTTTCGGATATAAAAATGACCACCAATACTATCTACATGCTCTAAACCTCCTAAATTGAGCAAAACATCGTTATCAAATACCTGTAGTGTCCCTCCAATTTTATGCACCCCGGATAAACCAATCAGACTCATAAGCGAAGGGTTTCCTTCTTCATAATATCCAATTTCTATGTCCCCTGCCACATGACTAAGGGTTTCAATCCCGGCGAGGCTTGTCAGCGAAGCATTTGTTCTTATCCGAAGGTCCTCTCCTATCGACACCAAGCTTGTCATTCCATCCAATGTATTCAGCAAGTTATTTTGTTGGAGAATGAAAGAGCCACCAATGGATGACAACCCATTTAATCCGGCCATGTTTGTGAGATTATCACAATTTTGAATAACAACATCTCCCCCAACAGTTAACAGATTTTCCAATCCGAAAAGGCTATTTAGTGCAGTACTATCCGATAATTCAAGATTTCCATGAATACTATCAAGACCCGTCAAACCAGTCAGGTTACTAAGGGAAATATTATCACTTATCGCGAGATTTTCTCCGATGAAGTCAAGATTAGACAATCCGTCTAAGGAACTCAAAACATCGTTATGATTAATTAATACTGAACCCTGAATGGTAGACAAGCTATTTAATCCGCTTAAATTAACAAAGTTATCCCCATCTTGTAACATGAAATCACCTCCGATAGCAGTCAAATTATTGAATCCCGTGAGGTTCATTAACAAGGGGTTAGGACCCGAATGACTATCACCAATCACCAAATCACCGTAAACATTCGTGAGTGATTCAAGCCCTTGCAGGCTTTGCAAACTATCGTTTCCACTGATGTTTAAATATCCACCAATGACATTTAAGCTATTTAATCCCTGCAGGTTAACCAAAGCGCTTTTTTTAATCCAGCAATTACCACCAATAGAATCGACCAGATAAAGACTATCAATATTATGTACCGTTGGCCCGGTGATGGTGACGTAGCCTAAAATTTTAGTGCAATTGGGATAATCAATACGAAATTGATCGATTTCAGTTTGGCTGTTTAACACCACACCATTGGGTAAACAAGTTTGTGAAATACCGGCAATTGTGAGCAGGTTAAAAACAAGATGAGTTGCTTGCGGTTCTCACAAATAGTGAGACTAGATAAAAACTACCTCGAAGCAGAGCTATCGAGGTATAAATTGGTAAATATTTTTCATGTCAAAAGCAAGCTTCGTGGAATATGACCCAGAGATCCCTCGACTATCGCTCAGGATCGGTTCACCAAAAGAACTCTCAATCAGAAAAAACAGGAAAATGTTTCTAAATCATGTTATTAGCATTCTCGAAAAGGTAGTTATTTTACAAGTTTTATCCCCCGTTCCTCCATCATTTTCAATATCTTCGGCAATGCGGCATTGGCAGCCTTCAATCCAGCTTGATACATCTGCTCATTGTCTTTACTACTCATCAATGGGATACCGGCTAAATCAGGTGAAATAACAATATCGGCAGACTTAATTTTTCGCTCTTTTACAGCATGAGCTGCTACAGAGTATGCTCTTTCAAATACTTTTTTGTAATTGTTCAGGGGAGGGTTAGTACTAAAGTCAGCCATAACATCCACCGCGATGATAATTCCCGGATGATATTGTTTAGCAATATCCGAAGGAACGGCATCCAACACACCACCATCCACAAAAGTGGTTCCATACATTTTTACCGGTTCAAAGATCCCCGGAATAGCGCAACTCGCATTTACCGAAGGTCCAATAGGGCCGGCTGCTAAAGCAACAGATTTTCCGGCCTCAATATCTGTAGTTACGGCCACATAAGGAATTTCCAGTTGTTCTATTTGGGTCACGTGTAGGTTTTTCAACAGATAACTTTGCAGGCGCTTGCCAGAAATAAAACCTTCTCGCGAACGGAACAACGAAAAGTCGAATACGCTTTTTTCAGTAGTATTTTTCACCAATGGGATCAGTGAGTCGATATGGGGATAATCGGCATATAGCGCTCCCGCCATGCTTCCAGCGCTAGTACCTACAATTAACTGAATGGGAATACCGGCATCTTCGAGCACCTTGATAACACCCACATGTGCCATTCCATGAAAGGCTCCCCCGCCTAGCACCAATGCTACTTGAGGTGGTGTTTCGAGCACACGCGCCTCAGGCTGATGAACAGGTTGATCAACCACCATAAACTGATGTGAACAGGAGAAAGTAAAAAGTATGATCGTGGCCATTAACGCTCGAGTGAAAAAAGTATAGGTTTTTGTCATTTTAGTAGTTTGTTAGATGTTATTGGTTATTTGGTGATTAGCTAATGAGTATACTCTTCGATTTCGCACAGTTAATTAATATTGAGTTTTCTCAAATTGACCTCTCTTGGTTCAAAAGTAACAAAAAACAAACGCGCCTACCCAACTAAGTCGCTTTTATTAACTTTGCCGATCTGTTTAAATAACTGTCATGAAACACCTTTTACTTATCGTGTCCATTTTCTTGTCGATTCAAGTTATGGCTCAGTTTAATCGATTTTTTGAAGACCAAACCCTCCGCATGGACTACTATCACAGCGGGAACCACGACACGCAGCAATACACGTTTGATGAGTTTATTGCCGAACCTTATTGGGGTGGCTCCAAAGTAAATCTGGTTGACACCTTTAATTATGGAAATTACTATGTTAAGGTTTTTGATGCGGCCACTGACTCCTTGTTGTATTCACGAGGCTACAACACCCTTTTCGGAGAATGGCAAACCACCAATGAATCGAAAATAATGCACCGGTCGTTTTCCGAATCGGTGATATTTCCCTTTCCAAAAAATCCTGTAAAAGTTATTCTATATGCCCGCAATTGGGATGGCGTGCTGGAACCGCAAATGGAAACCATCGCCGACCCAAATAATTATTTCATTAAACAAGACCGTCGATTGGTTTATCCGTTCTTTACAGCTTATTCTAGTGGCGATCCTGCTGAGAAGGTAGATATTGTAATCCTTCCCGATGGCTACACCGCAGAGGAAATGGGATTATTTATTTCAGATTGTAAGAAATTTACTGATGGACTTTTCCAATTTTCCCCGTATAGCAATAACAAAGATAAATTCAATATTTATGGTGTTTGGGCTCCGTCAATTGAATCTGGAAATGATGTTCCTGCGGATGGCATCTGGAAAAGCACGATCTTGCACACCAGTTTTTACACCTTTGATAGCGAACGGTATTGCATGACATACGATGACAAGAGCGTTCGGGATTTGGCCGCAAATGCGCCTTACGATCAGATATATATTCTGGTAAATACCGAAAAATATGGTGGTGGTGCCATTTACAACTATTACAATGTGAGTGTGAACAGCAACGAAAAAGCAGCTAAAATTTTCATTCACGAGTTAGGACATGGATTTGTGGGTCTGGCCGATGAATACTATGATTCATCCACATCATACAACGATTTTTACAATCTGGCCATTGAGCCTTGGGAACCCAACATCACCACGATGGTTGATTTTGGAAGTAAATGGCAGGATATGGTAAAAAGGAAAACACCTATTCCCACTCCTGATGAAGAAGAATATTACAAAAAGGTGGGCGCTTTTGAAGGTGGTGGTTATGTTGCTAAAGGCATGTACCGACCTAAACACGATTGTTTGATGAAGACTTTTGCCGGAGATGAATTTTGCCCGGTATGCGAAAAAGCCATTCAGGAAATGATTGATTTTTATGCTGATTAAGGAGAGGGACGAAAGAAGACTGGAGCGGGAAGTCAGGAGTCTGAAGATAGAAGCTACCCCTCTTTGATTTCGTACAGGTTTCCTGATTTATCACGGACAAAAAGCAAATCGCCTTGATCACGCAGGATGCGTGTTACAGGATAACCAGCCAAAGCGGCCTTTTTAATCAGATTTTCGCGATGAGGTACCGTCAAACAAATGTGTTCAAATGAACCTGGAACCACTTGTGGCCAGATAAACAATTCCAGAGTAATATTTTCATTACCAACCACCTGCACTTCAATTTCATCCGGGATACCAAAAATTTGTTGGGTTAATTCTGCCGACAAAGTAAATTGGCGCATGAATTTCATGCCCAAAATAGCCATATAAAAATCATGTATTTCACGTGGTGGAAATACCGCCAATGCCATATGATGAAGCTGATTCATTTTTTGTGTTTTGTTTAAAATCGATATGCCCCAAGAAAATCAATGGGGCATATCGCGTAATTTTTGGTTAATGAATTGGTGTAAAGATAGCTTTTTTAATGATTTATAATTTCCTATTCAAAAAAAAATCTGAGTTGGAATTATTAAGCCTTTTTCAACTGACCATTCTTAAAGGCAGCATAGGCTTGTTCAACGGTCATTTCACCGGCACCCACATACACTTCTATTCCTGCTTTGTTTATCACGACAGCGGCATTCCCGCCAGGGCCATTTCCGGTAATGAGCATATTCACCTTGAGGTCGAAGAGTATTTGCGCTGCTTTAGGACCCGCACCATGCGCCTCATTTCCATTACTTGAATTATCAAAATGAGTGAGTTCCTCAGTTACATCATCGTAAACGACAAAGTACGTAGCTCTACCAAATCTGGGATCCATCTCTGAATCCCATTGAGTTCCTTTAGTTGTAAATGCAATTTTCATTTTATTTCTTTTAAAGTGATTTTAAGATGCGATTCCAGCTTTCCTTTATTAATTCCGACAAGGCATTATCTACATATTCCACAATTGTTTTCCCTTGCGTCATGGCCTGAGTAAAGCTTTCATCGTAGGGAAGATCGGCCAGATGTATAATTTTTTCTTCCTCTATGTATTTTTTTATTTCATCCGTCTTCTTAGCATTGAGGTCTGCTTTATTGATAATGCAACCTGTCTTAATGCTGAATTTTTTAACGAGTTGATACACGCGCTTTAAATCGTGTAAACCTGAAACAGTGGGTTCAGTGACCAAAACAACAAAATGGGCTCCGCTCAAACTACTCACCACCGGACAACCAACCCCCGGAGAACCATCCACCAGTACATACTTTTTTTTAAGCATTTTGGCCAAGGTCTTGGCTTCGTTTTTCACTTTTGCTACAAGCTTTCCCGAATTGTCAGCGCCTATACCCAATCTTGCATGAATCATCTGACCCCCGGTTTTGATGAGACTGGTATAGCAACTACCTACTTTTACTTCGTTGTTAATGATGGCTTTGGTTGGACACACCCGGGCACAATATCCACAACCTTCACAATGAAGCGCATTGACCACAAACCTGCCTTTTGTAATGTCGATGGCATCAAAACGACATACCTCTTCACATTTACCGCATTGAATACACACTTCCTGCTTGATATATGCTTCTTCACCACTGTAAAAATCCTCCTCTTCGTCAAAGTCGGGTTCTAACAATAAATGCATGTCGGCAGCATCTACATCACAGTCTGCTACAATTAAGTCCTTTCCTCCCAATAATGAAAACGAAGCTGTTAGCGAGGTTTTACCTGTTCCTCCTTTTCCGGATATCACTACAATTTCTTTCATCCTTTGACCTCCTTGCTGTATTTATCGAGAAATTGAGTGATTTTCATGAGTGCATCACGTACCTCAGGGACTTCTTTATAAAGCAATTTTCCTTCAGAATAACGTTCAGCAATGGCCCGACTGTTTGGAATCCTGGCCAACAGAGGAATGTTTTGTTCATCACAATATATCTCAACATCATCATTCCCTATACCATATCGGTTAATCACAACACCAAAGGGCTTTTTCAATTGACGCATGGTGTCCACTGCCAATTTCATGTCGTGAAATCCAAAAGGTGTTGGCTCAGTGATGAGGATAACGAAATCAGCATGACTGGTAGCTTCAATCACCGGACAGGAGGTGCCTGGCGGCGAATCGTAAATAACTGTAGTTTCCTCATCGAAATTATTCGTTACATAACGAATGGTTTGGGCAATGAGTGGCACAGCCTGTTCTTCGCCAATATCCAGGCGGCTTTCAATAAAATCCAATCCATTGGCATAAATTTGCTTGAGAACCCCCATCTTCTTTGGCATCATGGGAAGAGCATCGGTAGGGCACAATTCTGAACAGGCATAGCAACTGTGGCACAATTCAGGAAAAACCATGATATTGGGTCCCAACAGAATGACCGCATGAAAATTGCACACTTTTTGACAAATTCCGCAAAATGTACATTGATCTTCAATCCACATGGGTACATTTTTGAACATATCCTGTTGATGAACCAATTCTCCTGCAATAAATAAACCTGAGTTGGGCTCCTCCACATCCAGATCAACCAAAACAGTTTTGCCGGTTTCTGATAAAAAGGAAGCTAAATTGGTGGAAAGCGTAGTTTTTCCGGTGCCGCCTTTCCCACTGGCAATGGCTATTTTCATAGGTTAACCTTTAATTTTTTGAATCACCATCTTAAGAAGACAAGCGTCCCAGAAGTTTTTTAACCTCTTCTTTCAGCCCATCCACATCTGCAGTAAGGCGTTCCAACAAACTATTGTCATTGGATCCAGAGGCAAACCTTTTGCCTTGCCCCATTCCACCTCTGGCCCTGCGACCCATACCACCACCGCGGCCAAACCCGCGTCCGGTGAACATATTATTGTCATTATTGTTATTGTTGTTGCTGTTGCATGATCCCATCCCTCTTCCGGTCATGGAACCTGATCCTAACGGACCTGTTTGATCATATCGTGGCATTGTAGTAGTATTTAAATGAGACCGCAAAGATAATGAACATATGTTCATAATGTCAAGCAAAAACAAAACTATTTATCGCGTGAACGTGAATTTGGATTACAATGTAAATAAGGGAAGGAAGTAGTGGGTTGTGATTGTAAAATAAGAAGGAAAAATTGAGATACCCGTGATCAGGAGAATCCATCTTGAGATGAGAAAAATTAAAACGTCTGTTCTTCAACAATATAAACAAAAAAAAAGACCCTCAGATCATGATCTGAGGGTCGATTTTAAAAGTGGTACCACCCGGGATCGAACCAGGGACACATGGATTTTCAGTCCATTGCTCTACCTACTGAGCTATGGTACCAGCTCTTTGGGACGGCAAAAGTACATCTTTTTTTTATTTCTCAAAAAAAATCATAAAA
>JBFHGX010000138.1:0-10310 GCA_041582875.1 Bacteroidales bacterium
ATGAGTGAGGTGGTGATGAATTTTTTCATGGTTGATTTTATTAAATCTGTCATCTCGAACGACCCCGATAGCTATCGGGGAAGGAGAGATCCCGTGAATGAAACCTATTTTTCTGGGGGATCTCTCATCAGCCTGAGGCTGATATCGAGATGACGGGGTTGTTCTCAGGGGATATCTCATCCGCGAAAAGCGGATTTCGATATGACAGGGTGATGTTTTTTGGGGGCTACTGGAATTATTTGGGGGTTTGTTCTATTAAAAAAAGCCCTACGAATGCAGGGCTTTACTGATTTTTGTATAAACCTGACAGGTTTCGAAAACCTGTCAGGTTTAAATTATGACAACTTCGCCACCAAAAACTCCCGATTCATGCGGGCGATGTTGGTTACGGAAATTTCTTTTGGACATTCGGCTTCACAGGCATAGGTATTGGTGCAGTTACCAAATCCCAGCTCATCCATTTTAGAAACCATCTTTTGCACACGTTCTTTGGCCTCGATTTTACCTTGGGGTAACAAAGCAAACTGAGAAACCTTGGCAGAAACAAACAGCATGGCTGAAGCGTTTTTACAAGCAGCTACGCAGGCGCCACATCCAATACAAGCCGCAGCATCCATGGCCAGGTCGGCATTTTCTTTTCGTATGGGAATGGCATTGGCATCGGGAACACCACCGGTATTCACGCTTACAAATCCACCTGCCTGAATGATTTCATCGAAGGCGGTACGGTCCACCATCAGGTCCTTGATTACAGGAAATGGTTTGGCACGCCATGGCTCGATGGTGACGGTTTCGCCATCCTTAAACTTGCGCATGTGCAACTGACAGGTGGTAATGGCCGAATCGGGTCCGTGTGGACGTCCGTTGATAAACAGACTGCACATCCCGCAAATACCTTCGCGACAATCGTGGTCGAAGGCTACGGGGTCTTCGCCTTTGGCAACAAGCTCCTCGTTCAGGATGTCCATCATTTCGAGGAAAGAAGCGTCTTTTGAAATATTAGTTACCTGATAGTCAATAAATTTACCATCAGCATGGGCGGAGGGTTGTCTCCATATTTTAAGTTTTAAATCCATTGTTCCGGTATTTTATGTTAATTAAGCAGTTTTATAGTTACGCTGTTTTACCTCGATGTTTTCGTAAATCAAAGGCTCTTTATTCAGAATAGGTTCTTTGTCGTCTCCGGCAAATTCCCAGGCTGCAGCATACATGAAGTTTTTGTCGTCACGCATGGCTTCTCCTTCAGGAGTTTGAAACTCTTCACGGAAGTGACCTCCACTGGACTCATTTCTGTTCAGTGCGTCATAAGCCATCAGTTCACCCAATTCCAAGAAGTCGGCAACACGCAAGGCTTTTTCCAATTCCACATTCAGACCGTCATTTGTTCCGGGCACTTTAACATGTTTCCAGAATTCTTTACGAAGAGCCTTTATGTCATTGATGGCCTTTTCCAAACCTGCTTTATTGCGGGCCATACCTACATAATCCCACATAATCAGCCCCAAACGGCGATGATATGAATCAACGGTATGATCACCTTTTACAGCCAACAGTTGGTCGATACGTGATTGCACCTCTTTTTCAGCGGCTTCAAATTCAGGTGTATCAGTTTTAAAATGAGGAACGGTGATCTGGTCGGCCAGGTAGTTTTGCATGGTATAAGGTAATACAAAGTAACCATCCGAGAGTCCTTGCATCAATGCGGAAGCTCCCAACCTATTGGCTCCGTGATCGCTGAAGTTGGCTTCGCCACCTACGAACAATCCGGGTACCGTGCTTTGCAATTCGTAATCCACCCAAAGTCCGCCCATGGTATAATGGATGGCGGGATAGATCATCATGGGTGTTTCGTAAGGATTTTCATCCACAATTTTTTCATACATCTGGAAGAGGTTACCATAGCGTGCTTCAATCACCTTTTTACCCAAACGTTCGATGGAAGATTTGAAATCGAGATACACAGCCAACCCGGTATTTCCCACACCGAACCCTGCATCGCAGCGCTCTTTGGCAGCACGTGATGCCACATCGCGGGGAACCAGGTTTCCAAAAGCAGGATAACGACGTTCGAGATAATAATCACGTTCATCTTCAGGAATATCGGTGGGTTTCAATTGTCCTTTCTGAATTTTTACAGCATCCTCCTTTTTCTTGGGCACCCAAATACGTCCATCGTTACGCAAACTTTCACTCATCAGCGTAAGCTTCGATTGATAGTCGCCGTGTACGGGAATACAGGTGGGGTGAATTTGTACAAAACTTGGATTGGCAAAGGCTGCTCCTCGTTTGTATGCTCTCCATGCGGCACTTCCGTTGGAAGTCATGGCATTGGTACTTAGGAAGAAAACATTTCCATAACCACCTGTGGCCAGCAACACGGCATGGGCGGCATGGCGTTCCAGCTTTCCATTTACCAGATTGCGCACAATAACTCCCCGGGCTTTTCCATCTATTTTAACCACATCCAACATTTCGCGGCGGGTGTACATTTTTACGGCACCTTTACCTATTTGTTTGCTTAAAGCGCTGTAGGCACCCAACAACAGCTGTTGTCCGGTTTGACCGCGGGCATAAAAAGTTCTGGAAACCAAGGCGCCACCAAACGAACGGTTATCAAGTAATCCGCCATATTCGCGGGCAAAGGGAACGCCCTGTGCCACACATTGGTCGATGATATTGTTACTTACCTCTGCTAAGCGATAAACATTTGCTTCACGGGCACGGTAGTCACCCCCTTTGATGGTATCATAAAACAGTCGGTAAACGCTATCGCCATCATTGGGGTAATTTTTGGCAGCATTGATTCCGCCCTGAGCGGCAATACTGTGTGCACGTCGGGGGCTGTCCTGAATACAAAATACTTTTACATTAAAACCCAGTTCCGAGAGGCTTGCAGCTGCAGCTCCTCCAGCTAAACCTGTACCAATAACAATGATATCTACTTTTCGTTTGTTGGCAGGATTAACAAGGTTTTGATGTGCTTTATAGTTGGTCCATTTTTCGGCCAAAGGGCCGGCAGGAATTTTTGAATCTAACTTTGTCATAATATCTTATTTGAAAAAGTAAATAAATACTGGAATTGCCATATATCCCACCGTAATGGCGATGGCAAAAATATGACCGAAGTTTTTAATGCACGGTGTGTACTTAGGATTGTTTAGTCCCAGTGACTGAAAAGCCGACTGAAAACCGTGATCAAGATGAAATCCTAAAATTAGAAGAGCTATCAGGTAGCCAATCACATAATAAGGAAGCTGGAACAAATCGAGTACAAGCTTACCCATATCTTCCATGTGTTTACCGTCCACTTCCACTTCTTGCAATGAACCAATCACACCTTTAGCCACGAGGAAAAAATTCACAAAGTGAATGGCTAAAAAGATAAAGATAATGATTCCGGTATGAATCATATACTTGCTAAAGAAGGAATCCTCGGAAGAGGCTTTCACTTTGTAGCCTTTGGGGCGAGCCATCCAATTTTCAATTTGGAGGATAACTCCCAAAATCATGTGAATAACAAATCCGGCAAACAATACCCATTGAAATACCTGAATGGCAGGGTTGGTTCCCATAAAATGGGCGGCTTGGTTGAACAGATCGCTGTCAGGACTAAATACCAATAACAAGTTAATGCTAAGATGCACCAACAAAAAAGTCATCAGAAAAAAGCCCATAAGCGACATCCAGATCTTCTTGGTGACCGAAGAATAAAATTTACTCATAATTACGCTTTTAAGAGGTTTTAAGTAACTCAGGTGTGAAATTAGCAACAAAGATAAAAAACAATTTTCAGGTAGCTGTGACCACTGTTTATTTTTAACACAAGATAAATAAGCGTCACTTTTCATTGAATTATCTTCCAGACTTTTGCATGTTTCGCTAAATTTGCCAGATAAAATTTGGACCATGCGCTATCTTCCCATTAACAATTTGTTATTTATAAACAACCGAGACCGCTTTACTGAAAGCTTATCTGCTGACTCGGTGGCTATTTTTCACAGCAATGAGCAATATCCACGAAATGGTGATCAGTATTTGCCCTTTCGGCAACAATCAGATTTATTTTACCTTACGGGGATAGATCAGGAAAAAACAGTGCTGATTTTGGCTCCAGATGCTCCCAATAAGCATTTGCGTGAAGTGTTATTCATTATCAAAAGCAACGAAATGCTTGCCCGTTGGGAAGGGCATAAATACACCATTGAAGAAGCCCAACAGATATCGGGCATACAAAATATCCAGTTTCTGGAAAATTACGAAGCCGTTTTGCGTGAAATCCTCAACTGGGCAAAAAACATATTCCTGAACTACAATGAATACCCCAAATTTTATACAGAGGTAAAGGACCGAAATCAACGTTTGGGTGAAGACTTACAATCGCGCTATCCTTTGCATCATTATCGTCGTTTGGCACCCCTCATGGCTCAACTGAGGATGATCAAATCGAAATGGGAGATTGAGCTTCTGCAGCAGGCTTGTAATATTACCAACAAGGCTTTCCGCCGCGTGTTGGCTACTACCAAGCCCGGAATGAATGAAATGGAGGTGCAGGCTGAAATTGATCATGAATTTACCATCAACAGGGCTTCGGGTCATGGATATCAACCCATCATTGCTTCAGGTGCAAATGCTTGTGTTTTACATTATGTAACCAACGATAAGGAATGTAAAGATGGTGATTTGCTGCTGTTCGACTTTGGAGCTGAGTATGCGAACTACAGTGCGGATATGAGCAGGACAATTCCGGTAAGCGGAAAATTTACTCTTCGGCAGCGTGCCTGCTACGAAGCAGTGTTAAGGGTTCAGCGGGAACTAATCAAAATGTATGTTCCCGGAACTCCCATCAACCAAATCAATAAAAAAGCAGATGAACTGATGGAACAGGAAATGATTCAGTTGGGGTTGCTTAAACTTTCCGACATCGTGGCTCAGGACCCGAAATCACCTCTTTTCAAGCAGTATTTCATGCATGGAACGGCTCACTTTTTGGGATTGGATGTACATGATGTAGGTCCAAAAGATGCTATTTTAGCTCCTGGCATGGTGCTTACCTGCGAGCCTGGAATTTATATTGAAGAAGAAAAAATTGGTATTCGTCTGGAAAATGATATTCTGGTTACTGAAGGCGATCCCATTGACCTGATGGCCAATATTCCCATTGAAGTGGATGAGATTGAGGCTTTGATGAAAAAATAACTTAACTAGTTACTTCTACGTCACCTAAATATTTTGTAACTTTGAAAGCGTTTTTATTGTAAAGAATTGATCAAATGACTGCTATTGAATTAAAAAATATGTTGATCCATCAAATTGCCTCCATCAATGATGAAGATTTTTTGAACGCCATAAAAACCATCATAGAAGCAAAAACCAATTCCACAACATACCAGACTTCCGCCGAACAGAAACAAAAAATTGAGGAAGGACTCAAACAAATAGAGAAGGGTTATTATTTCACAAACGAAGAAGTCGAATCTGAAATTGATAAATGGCTGGAAGAAAAATAACATGGTCGCCACGAGCAAAGATTGATCAATTTGAGATACTTGATGGTTTCTACCAAAGAAACGGGAATAAAAATTATAGCCAAAAACTGTATAAAGAATTTCGATCTGCTATTCATTTGTTATTTCATTATCCGGATATTGGTGTAAAAACGGACATCCCATATGTTAGGAAATTGATCGTAAGAAACTACGGTATATTTTATCGAAAACATACCAAAACAATTGAAATAATTGCCATTTGGGATTTCAGACAGAATCCGGAAAAGTTTGAAATAAAATAACCAAAATCAGACCAACACTTTCTCCTTTAAAAGTTCCCTTCTGGTACATATCGAAGAACATCCCCATATGGTGATAAGAAAAACCGCCTTTCAACAATTCTGAAAGACGGTTGCGATCAACAAAACTATGAATCAACATGAACTAGCCGAAGAGAGGTGCCGCTTCTGACTAGTTATTCATGATGGCATCAAACTCCTCCTGACTTAGAAATTGCGGAACATAGATAACGCCATTAAGTTCAAGTTGTGCTACAAAAGCACGCAAGTGTGCATATGAACCCAGTTTCAGGTTGTTCAAAACGGTTATCATGGATGGATTTGTTATCACTGCTAATTTTTCATTCAGATCAATAATATCCACTTCTTCTATGGTTGCCCCGACGGTTAAACCTGAAATCAATGACTCACTACCTTGAGTTAATAATTGATCGTATAAGGCTTGTAAATCAGCATTGTTAAACTCGCCTGGATTTTCACTTGCAGGGTCTTCTAAATTGAAGAAGTCAATCAAAGCCAATACACGTGTGGTGTGCACTTGCTCACTTTGAGAGATAAAATTAAATACGGGTACATTCCATAATTCAAATAATTTCACATATACATCATGAGCTAGTTTTTCTTCTTCACGCAGATAGAGCAATGCAGCTTCTTCTTCAGCACTGATGGTATAATTAAGTGTATCGCAACCACCTCCCCCGGTTGGAACCTGTCCAGCTATAATTTCGTCAAATTGTTCTTGGGTAAGTAGCTGCGGAGTATAAGTTATTCCCCGAAATGCCATTTGTGCGACAAAAGCCTTGAGATGATATCCTGAGGCGCGCATCAGGTTGGTGTATACCGTTTTAATGGTATCTGAAGTTGTTAGTGCAATATATTCCTGTAAGTCAATAATATCTACCTCCTCAATTGTAGCTCCAACCACAAGCGCAGCCATCAATGAATCTTTTCCTGCAACTATCAGCTCATCATATAATGTCTGGAGTTCAGTATTGCTAAAAAGCCCTATTTCCGGAAGCGCAGGATCGGTTAACCCATAGAAATTGATTAGAGAAAGGATTTGATTGGTATGATAATCTTCGCTGTTGGAGATATTATCAAATACGGGTAGCTGATACAAGTGGAACATGGTGATATAAACATCTCTGGCTAATTTCTCTTCTTCAAGCATGTAGATTAATCCATCCAAATCTAATTGTGAGGCTTCGTTGTCTTTCAATTCAACTGTATCGGTCAGGTTATTTGCCATATCATCTTTTTTGTCACACGACCACAATCCTGTCATTAGAATAATGGCTAAAACAATCATCCCTTTTTTCATCATTACCTTTTTCATCGTAGTATTTTTTTTTAGTTCTTAATTAGGGGCAACTTTTATTTTGCCCATTTGGATGATGCAATATTACGTTCATAATCAGGCATGACTGTTACGTTTTTCTACATAAATTGTATAAGATTTTAAGATTTATATGATTAAATGCACGAAATTTATGTATATAAAAATGCATTAATCACCTGTTTACAAGGATATTAATGTGCAGGCCAAGAAAAGGAAAAACCGCTTATAATTCCACCCTGTTGTTGAGTACTTTCAGTAAGAAAGCATATTCCAGTGCCAATTCTTTGAGGGCCTCAAATCTTCCCGAAGCACCCCCATGGCCAAATTCCATGTTGGTTTTTAGGAGCAATAAGTTTTTATCTGTTTTTAAATCGCGCAACTTGGCTACCCATTTAGCGGGTTCCCAGTATTGTACCTGACTATCGTGGAGTCCGGTAGTAACCAGTAAGGCCGGATAGTCTTGCCGGCAAACCTGATCGTAGGGCGAATAGGACAACATGTATTCATAGAATTCCTTTTCGTTGGGATTGCCCCATTCGTCGTATTCGCCTGTGGTGAGTGGAATGCTTTCGTCGAGCATGGTAGTTACCACATCAACAAATGGAACAGCGGCAATAACCCCCTTAAAAAGAGAAGGTTTTATGTTAATTACGGCGCCCATGAGTAATCCACCAGCACTTCCCCCCTGAGCGAACAGGCGATCACTATTTGTATATCCTTCTTTAATCAGGTGCTGTCCGCAGGCGATAAAATCCGTAAAGGTATTTTTCTTTTTGAGTAATTTTCCATTTTCGTACCAGGCACGACCCAAATCTTCCCCTCCGCGGATATGAGCCACGGCGAAGATAAAACCCCTGTCGAGGAGACTTAAACGAGAGGAGCGGAAAGTGGAATCCATGCTAATGCCATAGGATCCATATCCGTAGAGCAACAAGGGCTGACCCCCATCTATTTGCATCCCTTTTTTATATACCAGGCTAATGGGGATTTTGACCCCATCGGAGGCGGTGGCATAAACCCGTCGTGTAACATAGTCTGAAGCATTGTAGCCCCCTTTGACTTCCATTTGCTTTAGCTGAATGCTCTTGCGGTCATTCATTAAGTAATTGTATACCGTATTGGGAGTTTTAAGCGATGTATATTGATACCGGAGCTTGTCGGAAAAATAATCGGGATTAGCTGAAGTTACAGCATAATAATCGGTTTCCTCAAAGTCGAGGTAGTGATGTTCACCTGATTGTGGGTGACAAATGCGGAATCGGGCCAAGCCATCCTGTCGTTCGGACATGACCACAAAATCCTTAAACACATCCACAGATTCAAGCAGGATATCCTGACGGTGCTCCACCAATTCCTGCCAGTTTTCAATTTCTGTGAACTCCTCCGGAGTGGCCATCAACTTAAAGTTTTTGGCTTCCAGGTTTGTCAGAATCAAGAAGCGATTTCCCTGGTGATAGATGGTATATTCCATGTTATCACGTCGGGGTTGGAATATCCGGAATTCGCCCATGGGGTGGTCGGCTTCCAGAATTCTATATTCGCTAGAAAGGGTGCTCTCGGTACCGATAACCAAGTATTTATCTGATTTGGTTTTAAACACAAAAGTATCGAAGGTGGAATCTTTTTCTTCGTATACAACTTCGTCGGTGTTTTCTTCTAATCCCAGCACATGGCGAATAATTTGAAAAGGCCGAAGTGTTTCGTCCTTACGCGAATAAAACAATGTTCGGTTATCGTTGGCCCAGGTGACATCACCAGATGTATTGCTGATGTCGTCAACCAGCAGTTCGCCGGTTTCTAAACTTTTAACGTGCACATGATATTGACGTCGGCTCACTGTATCGATGGTATAGGCCAGCAACTTATTGTCAGGGCTCACTTGCCAGCTGCCAATGTGGAAGAAGGCCAAGCCTTCGGCCATTTTATTGCCATCGAGCATGATTTCTTCCTGCGCATTATCTGTTAAGGCTTTTCTGCAAATAATCGGGTATTCTTGCCCCTCCTCGTAGCGCGTATAATATGTATATCCATTGAGTGCTACCGGAACCGACATGTCGGTTTGTTTGATGCGTCCTACCATTTCGTCGTACAACAATTCTTGCAGGTCGGTTGTGTCGCTCATTACCGCTGAGGTGTATTCATTTTCAGCGTTTAAATAGTTGATAACATCCTGGTTTTCACGCTGATTTAACCAATAGTAAGGATCCAAACGCTGATGTCCGTGTTCTTGATGAGTGAAAGGAATTTTTGTTGCAATGGGAGGATTTGTTTTCATGATTTTTTATCATTAAAAATATCCCGACAACAAATGTTCCCGGGATAGTAATACATTATAAGCAACATGTTTTTTTAAAAGTATAGACTAAGTCCGAAACTGGGCATAAACGGCAGCTGGTAAACCACTTCACTGGTAATTAAATCCACATAAAAAACATTCTTACGATCGTAAACGTTGGTAATGCTCAAGTCGGCAACGAGTTTGGTGTTGGCACTAAAGAAGAAGTTGCGTTTAACGTCAATGTCCAATCGGTGATAAACTGGTAAACGTCCTTCGTACATATCAGCATACATCACCCCCAGGTTACCATTTTCGGTAACATAGTTGGAGTTAACGCCACCGGGAAATGAGAGGGACTCATAAAATCCCTGAACCTGAGTGAACGGAAAACCTGTTCCAAAATTCCACCGGGCGCCAAATTCCCACTCACGTTTAGGACCGGTAATATAGGATAAAACCAGGTTAACGTTGTGTCGCCTGTCGAAGTGAGGAGTATAGCTGATCATTTTGCCGGCATTATCTTCATACTGGCGGGTAACAAAGCCCAATGAATATACGGCATATACATATAATTTTTTATAATCATATTTCAGCACCATATCTACACCATAGGCATTTCCTTTTTCAAGGATGAAGTCTTTGGTGTCTACATCTGATGCGCCTTCAGGGGCGTCAGATTCGTTGTACAATTTGTTTCGGTTGATATTGGTAAGTTGCGGGAAGTATTTGTAATAACCTTCTATGTTGAGGCTAACTGTATTTGATAAGTCGAATTCTGTTCCCAGTATGATGTGGTCAGATTTTTGCACCCGGCTTGTAACCTCTTGGCCATCGAAGGTTGAAGGTAGGTTTTCTGGTCCGGAAAGAAAACCATAGAACAAGTTAACCACATCGCGGTCAGAAGAAGC
>JBFHGX010000139.1:0-10156 GCA_041582875.1 Bacteroidales bacterium
AAATCTGTCAAAATCTTAGAAACCGATTACGCTACAGGAAATAAAAATTTCGAAGAGATTTTAAGAATGGAACGTAAAGTATTGAAATTTCATCTTGAAAAAGAGAAAGCCATTGCCGATAAGCAGGCTGCCATTTCATTTTTAAATTACCTAATGGGCAAATAATAAAAATCATGAAAAAATTAATTAGTAATATAAAACAAAATTTGAAGCTTGTTTCAGGAGCTTTACTAGTAGGATTGTTATTTGGTTGGTTGTTTTTCCACACAGGAGGCTCGGATACATCGACCAAGGCAGGGCAAGAATTAACAGGGCATGAGGGACATGATCACGAATCGGAAGATCCAACAACCTGGACATGCTCAATGCACCCGCAAATTAAACAAGATAAACCGGGCGATTGCCCCATTTGCGGAATGGATCTAATTCCGATGACATCGATGGATGCAGGTGGCGATGATGTTGATCCGAACGAAATAATGATGACAGAATCGGCAGCTAAGCTGGCGGCCATTCAAACCATGGTTGTTGGAACCGGAACACCGGAGAAAGAAATTCACCTGCAAGGGAAAATTCAGGAGGACGAAAGGAGAATTTCTGAACTAACAGCCAGATATGGTGGAAGAATTGAAGAACTATTCGTGAATTTCACTGGACAAAATGTAAGTAAAGGTGAAAAACTGGCAACTATTTATTCCCCGGAGCTGGTTACTGCTCAAAAAGAGCTTCTGGAAGCTATTGCATTTAGAGAATCGCGCCCTGCGTTATATAAAGCCGCAAAAGGTAAACTTAAGTTATGGGATTTGACCGATGAACAAATTCAGTCGATTGAAGAAAATGGTGAGCCTAAGCTTTATTTTGATGTGCTTTCTCCAATCTCAGGAACGGTTACCATGCGACATGTTGCTATAGGCGATTATGTAAGCGTGGGTAAACCTCTTTTTAAAGTGGTTGATTTAACGAAAGTTTGGGCATTGTTCGATGCTTACGAAAGTGATCTGCCCTGGATAAAACTTAAAGATGAAGTTGAGTTCACCATTCAGTCTTTGCCTGGTAAAACATTCAAAGGAAAAGTATCTTTTATTGATCCTATTATCGATGCAAAAACAAGAATTGCAAAGGTTAGGGTTGAGCTTAACAATACAAAATTGGAGGTGAAACCTGAAATGTTTACTAATGGCATTGTGAACTCAAAGGTAGCTGCAGGCAGCTCCGAAATTCTTATTCCCAAAACGGCCCTTTTGTGGACGGGAAAAAGAGCAATTGTGTATGTAAAAGTACAGGATCGGGAGAATCCATCATTTTTATATCGGGAAATAGTTTTGGGACCTGAAGCAGGTAGTTTTTATGTGGTTGCAGATGGCTTGCAGGAAGGCGAAGAGATTGCAGTAAACGGCGTCTTCAAAATCGATGCAGCGGCACAGTTACAAGGACTGCCAAGTATGATGAATCCTGATGGCGGTGTTGTCTCTACAGGTCATAACCATGGAGATATGGAAATGGGACAGGCCAATAAACCAATTGAAGAATTTGAAGTTGATAAAAAGTTTCAGTCCCAATTAACCGAGGTTTACAATGAGTATTTGTTGATGAAAGACGCATTTATTACTTCTGATGCACATACGGTTATGACAGCTGCTCCGGCAGTAATTGAATCTCTCAAAAACGTTGATATGGGATTATTAAAAGGAGATGCGCATATGGCCTGGATGGAGCAATTGGAAGTACTTAATAATTCATCAAAGTCCATTAGCCAGTTAATGGATATAGAGAAACAAAGAACTGAGTTTGCGAAATTCAATCTTGCTTTTTACAAAAGCCTTAAAGCTTTCGGATTAAATGATGTAACTACTTATTACCAATACTGCCCAATGGCAGAAAAGGACAAAGGAGCCTACTGGTTTAGTGATACTGAAGAAATAAGAAATCCTTATTTCGGTAATGATATGTTGGGATGCGGAGAGAATAGGGAAACAATGAGGTAGTTGATTTGAATTAGGGAATGGGAGGTCTTCCTCCCGCCCTTTTTCACTGACTTCTTATCGCCCTTTTTCTAACCACCTGTTTTTTACAAAAAAAGTTTGTATCATGAGAACAAAGATTATTTTTCTATACAGGTATTTACGAAACCAGGAAATATTGCTTCTTGCCATTATAGGGCTACTTTTTGGATATTTCATTCTTCATCCAATCAGCATGGTTATATACTGGTACGAAATGACCAGTTCTGTATTCAACTTCTCTTCTTTTGGCGAAGTACTCTCCGAGAGTTTCTCACACTCATTCAGTTTACATATGATGCCAATGTCTGTGGCATATTCGATTTTGGGTGTTTTGGTTGGGGTAACTTTCGGACTATATTACAAAACACATAAAAACAACGAAAATATTCTAAGAGCAAAAGGACAGTTATTAAACCAAAATATAAATACGCTAATAACCAATGGAGAAACAGAATTCGTAGAATTCAAATCTTCATTACGATATGATTACAGACAGGTAAAAACTGACAAAAACCTGGAACATATAATTTTAAAATCTATTGCCGGTTTTCTAAACGGTAAAGGAGGTACGTTGATTATTGGTGTTGATGATTATGGTGAAATACTTGGTCTTGAGAATGATTTTTGGACACTGAAGAAGAAAAATAGGGACGGATTTCAACAACGTATTATAATGCTTGTCTCCAATGAGTTCGGAAAAGACATCTGCCCACGGCTTCATATTGAATTTCATATAATTGAACGCCTCGAAATCTGTTCCATATTAATCGAACCATCCTCTCGTCCGGTCTATTTTAATCAGGGAAACAGAACAATATTTTATTTGCGGACCGGCAATGTAACCAATCAGCTTACTACTAGTGAAACGGTTAAATACTTACAGTCGAAAAGTTAAACTTAAAAAGAGAATTCATGAAATCATTTATGCTTTTAATCAGCTTTGCCTTTTTGATTTCCTTTCAGAGTTATTCTCAATTGAAGTTGGAAGGGACAATCAAATCAAGGTATAAAACAGTGCAGTTGGAAAACGGCGAACTAAAATATTATTTTTTTAACGCTAAAACTGAAGAACTCACTATTTACAATCTTGATGATTCAGTGTGGAAGACTATTAAACTGCCACTTGAAAAGGACCATTTCTTTGAAGAAATACTTTTTCTGTCGCAGAAAACTATTAATCCAGACCAAAGAATCGAAATTATCTTTTCATGTTCTGAATATTTCTACAACACCATTGAAGAAGATCCTGATTTAAGTTTTGATAGAATCAAGTATAGTCTGAATATTATCGACGAGACAGGAAAGAAGCTATTGACAGTTCCTAACAGCCATAACTTAAAAATTACCTCCGCTAACGGACAAAAAAAATTGCTGGTATACCAAACTGTTGGAAAAAGTTTTCGGGGTGATGATAACATACTGGTTTATGCTTTGCCAGGTAAAAATTAAGTTTTGGAAGATTATTTGAATTTCAAAAGTATCAAAAATGAAAATTCAAAATATAGAAGCAGCAGAGAAATATGTTTTTCGGAGAAGCCTTACTGCGAAAGAACGGATTGAATGGGAGTCTATGCTTGAGGATTTGATAGGTAAGGGAAAAAATTGTCGTTGTTTGGAAAATGATAAAATGTACCTTGACTATTATCCTCCAGAACTTTACCACCAGTTTACAAGCAATTGGTTAAACGGGATTGGAATCCCTTTAAAAATTCACTCATATTATTTTTTGTTAATACCAGTAGCGGTTTAGACTGAATTAATACAGGGCGAATTAAATAATGTCGGTGGTTGTATTGGTACGAAATAAAAAGCTCGAAAAGGAAAATGAAGAAAGTTTTGGGGACAAAAGATTGGATTGTTGTGGATTAAACGATTGAAAATTAGAATGATGTAATTTTTTTTGAAAATACTGTAACATATGAATAACAGTTGATTTGTAAATTGAAAAGGAAAAGGAAGAATGTTACAGAATGAATTGCTGTTTTATATGGAATTAAAAAAAGAAAGGAGTGAATCATGTTTTTAAAAATTTTAGTAGTTACGGTCTTTCTGGTTGCATTTGTAATGCTTGCACTTGGCATTAAGTTGTTATTCAATAAGAATGCACAATTCCCCAAACATTCCTGCTCTCTTGAAAATGACAACTTGTTAGGAAAAGATGAAGCATGTGAAAAATGTGACTTAGAAGATTTAGTGGAATATCCTGAAAAATAAAAAAAGGTAAAAATTTAAAATCTAATAAAATGAAATTAATTAAAGCTTATATAAGATTCAGAATGGCCGAAAGTGTTTATAAAGCCTTGGCTCAAGCCGGTTATTGCTGTATGACTTTTGTTCAATGTGAGGGTACTGGCCAGTATTCAGATCACGAAAAGCAACATATTAGCGATAAATACCCCTTTACAGATGCTTATCGTGTAATAAAACTTGAAATTCTGGTGGCAGAAGAACATGTTAATTCAGTTGTTGAAATTATTCGTGAAAGCGGCCGTACAGGTTACCGGGGCGATGGAATGATTGTGGTATCACCAGTGAATGAAGTTTACAAAGTAAGAACCGACGAAAAGGGACTTTTAGCCATTTAACTGGAAAAATGAATAAAGGGTGTCGAGATAAGAATTGCATGGAACAGGGCTGGATATGTGTGCCTGAAACCAAATTCCCACGAATAGTTGTCGTGGGAGGAGGATTTGCTGGCCTTAATTTTATCAAAAAGCTGAAGAACAAATCATTCCAGGTAGTGCTGATTGATAAAAATAATTTTCATCAATTCATGCCTCTTCTTTATCAGGTAGCATCCAGTGGATTGGAACCCGATAATATTGTCTTTCCTTATCGAAAACTTTTCTGGAATTACCAGAATGTTGTTTTCCGAATGGCAGAAGCAGTCCGGGTAGATGCGGGTAACAGCTTGTTGCATACCACAATCGGGACAATTTATTACGATTACCTTGTAATTGCCAGTGGTAGTGAAACAAATTATTTTGGTAATAGATATTTTGAACGGTATGGGCTTGGATTAAAAACTGTAACTGATGCCCTGGATATAAGGAGTCGTTTATTACAGAATCTCGAAAAGGCCTCAATTACATGTGTTCAGTCCGAAAAACAGAAATTGAGCACTGTGGTCATAGTTGGGGGTGGAGCATCAGGAGTTGAAGTAGCTGGTGCTCTAGCTGAGTTCAAAAAATATGTACTTCCGAAGGATTATCCTGAGTTAAAAAATGCCGAAATGAAAATTATTTTGGTGGAAGCAGGAAACAGACTTTTACCGGCATTATCAGATAAACTCTCGTCAAAGACACTGGATTATCTTGAGGGTATGAATGTGATGATATTATTGGATACCATGGTGAATTCATATGATGGTTCGGTCGTAGGCTTTGATAAGAGTGCTAAAATTGAGACAAAAAACTTCATATGGACTGCAGGGATTAAAGGTAACTCATTGCAAGGTTTGCCCAACGAATCAAGGAATAGTCAGAATCGACTCCTGGTGGATAAATTTAACCGGATAAAATCACTCGACAACATTTTTGCCATTGGCGATAACGCGATGATGATTACAAATGACAACCCAAACGGGCATCCGCTGGTAGCACAACCGGCCATTCAACAGGGAAAATTATTAGCTAAAAACCTGCTGCGGATGGTAAGTGGAAGGCCAATGAAGCCATTTCAATATAATAACAAAGGAGCGATGGCTACTATCGGCCGGAAAAAGGCAGTAGCGGAAATCGGAAACTACTCATTCGGTGGGATTGTTGCTTGGCTTATTTGGTCGTTCGTTCACCTGGCATCACTAATTGGGTTTCGTAATAAAATTCTTGTAGCGATAAACTGGGCCTGGAGATACTTCACTTATGATAACGGTGACAGGGTTATTATTAGAAGGTTTGAAGATGTTCAACACGAATTTAGATTGATAAAGGATGAGAATTAATATAAAAAATATGGTTTGCCAAAGATGCATCATGGTGGTTACTCAAATTTTTACGGAAGCCGGAGTCGAGATAAAAAATATTCAGGTGGGAACAGTAACTACAAAGGATGATGTTGAATCTAAAAAACTTGAACAAATAAAAATAAAATTAGAACAGCTTGGTTTTGAAATTATTCATGACTCGAAACGACGTGTAATTGAACAAATAAAAGCGATATCAATTGAATATGTTTACCAGCATAGAGGTAGTCACGAGATGAACTTTTCTGATTACCTGAGCGGGAAACTCCACCTCGACTATCCATACTTAAGCACTATTTTTTCATACGTTGAAGGCATTACCATTGAAAAATATCTTATCAGTTTGAAAATTGAAAGAGTGAAAGAACTACTTGTTTATGATGAAAAATCGTTAAGCGAGATTGCGTGGGAGTTAGGCTATAGTAGTGTAGCACATCTCTCCGGGCAATTCAAGAAAGTTACGGGATTTACAACGACCTATTTTAAAAGTATTAAAGAACATAAACGTCAGTCATTAAATGATATATAAACCTTAAAATCATATAAATCAATCTGAAAAAGGTGTAACACATTTAATAGATTGACGCATTAACTTTGATTTATAGAAATATTAAAAGAGGGAACTATGAAAACATTAAGAGATTTATTTAAAGGTCAAGGTAAAAATGGAAACAATAAAAAGTTGACATTGATTAGGGCCAACATGAATGAGCATGATACTTGGTATCAATGCCCGATGAAGTGTGAAGAGGACAAACTGTACGATGCTCCCGGGAATTGTCCTGTGTGCAATATGAAACTCGTTCCCGTTGATTCAAAAAAGCTTAAATACCGGTCTGATGGGACTGAAAATCACAGCAAAGTGAATCAGGGACACAGGCATCACGGATGCTGTTAGAATTTATTTTAGTAATAATCATTTAAAATTAAAATCATGAAAACGATAGTCATTCTTATTACACTGGCTTTGTTCACAATGAATGGATACAGCCAGAAAACAGATGTAAACAATTTACTGGAAAACAAAGAAACAAGGACTGCTATTTTTAATTCCATAACAGGCAGTCACGAGTTAATGGCCGATTTTATGGCGGTAGCAAAAACAAACGAACATGCCATGATGATGATAAAAGAAGGAAATACGATGATGGGACAATCACATCAAATGGGTATGGAAAACAAAGGATTGCAAATGCATGGTGACCATAAAATGATGGGGGCCGAAAGCGGAATGATGATGAATAATCCGGAGCAGATGCAAATGATGATGGAGCACATGATGAAAATGTGTGATCAAGATTCAGTACTTAGGAGTAAAATGTGCAGCATGATGGCTGAACATCCTAAAATGATGGAAACAATGAAGGATCAAACCGAACAGAAGGGTTCTGCATCAGGACGTCATCAACACAAATAAAATTGAATCACTTTTAGAAAGAGGAACATAGAAAACAAATAAATTGAGTAAGATGAAAACAAATAATTTAAAAATAATAGAATCAGGAAAGGTGCTTTCCACGAATGAACAACAAGAGATAAAAGCCAGGCTAAGGCCATTATTGAAATTAGACGGGGTAATTAGTTTATGTCTTGATAGTGAATATTTATTTATTGAATACAAGGCGCAAAATATCAGCTTTAAAAACTTGGAGCGGCTAATCTTAGAAACAAGATTTCCTGCTAAGCAGGTAAGTAAATTGGCCTCTTAAAAGGGCTAGAGCTTTTTGTCAGAAAATCTAGATAAGTAGACTACTAGATATTTCCAAGATATTAATACTTGATTTTCTGAGTTTGAAATACAATTTATCGATTTGTTCAGAGAAAAAAGAAAGGAGTTTGAAATGCATAGCATTAGTGGAATGGGCTGGGGGATGAGCCTGATTTGGCTGTTTGGACTTGCGATAATTATCGTAAATGTCTGGCTCGTTACCCAAAATGGTAAAACATATAATGGTAATGAAAAAACAGCACTTGACATTTTAAAGGAGCGGCTGGCAAAGGGAGAATTAAGCCAGGAAGAGTATAAAAAGATGAAACAACACATCAGCTAGTAACGACAGTAATGAAAACGTTGTATTGCAAGACGAAGGTGTAAACCAGTTTTTACGAATTACTAACATAAGAGTTATGAATACACAGAAGCATACTGATCCCATTTGTGGGATGACAGTTGAAAATGATGAATTTTCGACCGAATTTAACGGGAATAAATACTTCTTTTGTTCAAAGGGCTGTAAAGATAAATTTATGGCATCTCTTTCCGAACAAAGACAAAATCACATCTACGATTTAATAATAATTGGAGGTGGTCCTGCTGGATTAACTGCAGCTGTGTATGCTTCTGTTTTAAAGATTGACACTTTTTTCATTGCCAGTGATATCGGCGGCCAGGCAATAGATACATCTAAAATAAAAAATTACATGGGGTTTGATTTTATTTCAGGCCCAATGCTCATTCAAAAATTCAAAGAGCAATTCCTCACAGAACATTTTCTTTCGCATAAGATCGATAGGGTTGTGAGTATCAAAAAGCAACAAGAAATTTTTGAAATCATAACACTATCGAAAGTAAAATTTAATGCCCGGGCTTTGATTTTAGCCACCGGAATGAAAAAAAGAAAACTTTCTATTCCGGGAGAAGACAGGTTGCAACGTAAAGGGATATGTTACAGTTCTGTGCATGATTTAGATTTGTTTAAAGGTAGACAGGTGACGGTAGTTGGTGGAGGAAACTCGGGAGTTCAAACTGCTCTTGATTTGTACGAAATAGGTTGCAAGGTTACTTTGGTAACGATGGGTAAAATGATCGCGGACCTTAAAACCATTGGGAAAATTAAAGGGAAAGTTAAAATTATTGAAGAGCATTTAATAAGCAGAATTAATGGAGACGAGACTGTTGAGGGAATTACAATAAGTTCTGAAAAAACAGGTAAACAGCAAGATTTAGCTTGCGAGAGTGTTTTTATTCAGGTTGGATTTTTGCCTAATAGTGAGTTCTGTAAGGACTTGGTCGAACTAAACAAAAATGGAGAGATAATAATAAATCCTGATTGTTCAACGAAAACTGATGGTCTATTCGCCTGCGGCGATGTTACCAATGTTTACAAACGTATTGTCATTGCTTCGGGAGAAGGAGCCAAGGCGGTGCTTACAGCTCGGAAATATCTTCTACAGCTTACCAAAAAGAGTAATAAATCGAATTCAACTACCATCTAAAATAATTAATATGAATTCAGAAAAATATTTATGCCCAATGAAATGTGAAGGCCATAAAACATATGAGCAACCAGGAGATTGTCCTGTCTGTAACATGCATCTTGTTCCTGTTTCAGAACTAAAACATAATGGAAGCATTGAACATGACGGGCATGAACATCATCAAGGGAACCATAAACATCATATGCACGAACATTTAGAGAGAATTTCCCAAAGTGATAAATATTATTGTCCGATGCATTGCGAGGGAGAAAAAACCTACGATTCTCCGGGCGATTGTCCAGTGTGCGGGATGCATCTAAAGAAAGTTGAATCAAAACAGGTTAAAGCCGTTAAAAATAAAATCTATACCTGTCCCATGCATCCGGAAGTAAAACAACAACATCCGGGAAGTTGCCCAAAATGTGGGATGGATTTAGTTCCGGAAGATGTGCAAGAAACAAGTGAAGAAGAAATAGCATACAAAAAAATGGCTAAAAAGTTCTGGTTGGCATTGGGGCTGAGTATTCCGGTTTTTATAATTGCTATGTCAGAGTTATTTCCTTTTCTAAAATTGGAAGAATTTGCAACGAAAAAAGTTTGGGGGTGGATCCAGTTTGCACTTGCAACGCCGGTTGTTTTCTTCTCTAGTTGGGATTTTTTCAAACGAGGATGGAGTTCAATTGTCCGAAGAATGCCAAATATGTGGACACTTATTTCTATTGGTGTAGGATCTGCTTATCTTTTTAGTGTTTTTGCATTGTTACTGCCCGGTGCATTTCCTGCTCAGTTTAAAGATCTGGAAGGAAATGTGCATTTGTATTTCGAAGCGGCAGCTGTTATCCTTACACTTGTTTTGCTGGGGCAGGTATTGGAATTACGTGCACACAGTAAAACTAATTCGGCAATAAAATCACTTCTCGGGCTTGTGCCACCAGTAGCCAGAATTATTGAAAATGGTGAAGAATTTGAAATTCCACTTGAAGATGTACAA
>JBFHGX010000140.1:0-10134 GCA_041582875.1 Bacteroidales bacterium
CAAGGTAAAACGCGAAAAGCTAGTGCTACATGTTCAAAATGAAATCATTACCACCCAAAAACAAAGTTTCGATCAACAACTAAAGGCCGAACTGGAATCCAAAATTTCAGCCATCCGTAAAGCAGAACAACTCATCACCTCTGATCAAACCATAGTTGAGCTACAGGGTAACGTTGTTAGCACAGCCAATGTACAGCTTCGCAACGGAAACATCACTACCACCAATTACATCATCGAACTCAACAAGCAGGTTAAGGCACAACTCAATCTTGAAGTGCATAAACTACAGCTGATTTATTCCAAATATCAATATAACATTACCCTGGGTAACCTTTAATGCTGAAAAAAACAACGTTATGAATAAACTAATTTTTTTATTTACGCTGGTCGTTTTTCTGGGATCATGCAACACCAACCAAACCAAATCGGATGCCTATGGTAATTTCGAATCCGACGAGATCATCATATCGGCACAGGGCAATGGCGAATTATTGCACTTTCTACCCAATGAGGGTGATGTATTGAAAGCAGGCGATGTTGTCGGACTCATTGACACCACCGATCTGCATCTGAAGAAAAAACTGCTGATTCAGCAGATAAAAACGGTGGCCTCGCAACTCGATAACATAAAGGCCGAGATGGAAGTGCAACAACAAATGCTCAACAACAACCTCATCAACCAAAAGCGAGTGGCCAATATGTTTACCAAAGGTGCTGCCACGCAGAAGCAAAAAGATGATATAGACGGATTGGTTGATGTAAACCGCAAACAAATTTCAGCTATACAATCGCGCAAGCAAAACATCCTCGACCAGATGGAGGCAGTTGAAGTTCAAATAGAGCAAATCAACGAAGCCATTTCAAAGTGCTTGATAACCAATCCGGTAAACGGTACAGCTTTGGTGGTTTATGCCCGCAAAGGAGAACTGGCTGCCATGGGAAAACCGCTGTATAAACTAGCGGATGTAACCACACTTAAGCTAAAAGCTTATATCAGTGGAGCACAACTTCCACAAGTGAAATTAGGACAGGAAGTGGACGTGTTGTATGATGAAAATGCCAAACAAAACGCAAGTTTAAAAGGTAAAATAGTCTGGATTTCGTCCTCAGCAGAGTTCACGCCAAAAACCATCCAAACCAAAGAGGAGCGCGTAAACTTGGTATACGCCATCAAAGTGGCGGTTAAAAACGATGGCACACTAAAAATCGGAATGCCCGGCGAAGTCAATTTCTAGTTGTATCTTGCCCGCATAATTATCTAATTAATCTATTAAATTCACTAAACACCAATTAACATGAAGAAAATCAGCTTACTATTTATTGCCCTGGTGGGGATGTTCACCTTTTCGGCCAATACGGCTCAGGCTCAAAAAGCCGATGATGTGTTGGGAACTTGGCTAAATGCCGATGGAGATGCCCACATCCAGATTTACCAGGAAGGGGATAAATTTTTTGGAAAAATTGTCTGGATGCAAACTCCAAACGACCCGGAAACAGGCAAACCCAAAACCGACAACCTCAATCCTGACGAAGCTTTGCAATCGCGCCCACGTATGGGATTAATTTTATTAAAAGATTTTGTTTTTGATGATGACGAATGGGAAGACGGTACCATTTACGACCCTAAAAGTGGTAAAACCTATAGCTGCTATATGGAATTTGATGACGATGATAACATGGACAAACTTAAAATCAGGGGTTATATCGGCGTGAGCTTATTAGGTAAAACCACCTATTGGACACGCGTTAAATAAGTCACCTAACCCTGCCTTTATATGACACCAACGCCAGCATTCATTCGGTTCAACCACATCAAAAAACACTTTGGTGAGGTGATTGCCCTTAAGGACGTCGACCTGGAAATCAATCAGGGGGAACTATTCGGCTTTATTGGCCCGGATGGAGCTGGTAAAACTACGTTGTTTCGCATCCTGACGAGTCTTGTTTTGCCCAACGAAGGTTCGGCATCCATTGGTCCGCTGGATGTTGTTAAAGACTACAAAAAAATCCGGCAAACAACCGGCTATATGCCCGGACAATTTTCACTTTATCAGGATCTTACTGTAGAAGAAAACCTTGGGTTTTATGCCCGTATTTTCAACACTTCCGTTAAGGAAAACTACGACTTGATCAGTGATATTTACGGACAAATTGAACCTTTTAAAAAACGCCGTGCAGGCGATTTGTCGGGAGGAATGAAACAAAAATTGGCCCTTTCGTGCGCCTTGATCCACAATCCCAAAGTATTGGTTTTAGACGAACCTACCACAGGAGTGGATGCGGTTTCTCGCATGGAATTTTGGGAACTGTTGAAGAAAATGCAGCAAAAGGGCATTACCATTCTGGTTTCGACACCCTATATGGATGAAGCTTCGTTGTGCGATCGGGTAGCCCTGATGGAACATGGTGATGTATTGGCCATTGAAACCCCACAAGCCATCGAACAAAGCTACCAAGGCAATCTTTGGTCGGTAAAAACAGCTGAAATGTATCCCTTGCTAATCGACCTGGAAAACTACCCAGGCAACACCCACGTTTTCAGGTTTGGGGAAGTCATTCACATCACTTTTCCAAAGGAAAACCAAGACGATATCGAGCACAATTTAACCACTTATCTGCATAACAAAGGACATCAGCAAATTCAGATTACAAAGGCAGAACCCAGCATTGAAGATTGTTTTTTGGCTTTGATGGATAAACCCGAACAGGCATGATAACACACGAAAAAATAATAGAAGTCAGTCATTTGATAAAAACGTTTGGTGATTTTGTGGCCAACGACGACCTGAATTTCGATGTGAAAAAAGGGGAGATTTTCGGATTCCTTGGAGCCAATGGAGCAGGCAAAACAACGGCTATCAAAATTTTGTGTGGTTTGTCATCACCCTCTTCAGGAACAGCTCTGGTAGCGGGTTATGATGTGGGGAAAAATCCCGACAAGGTTAAGGAGCGCATCGGCTATATGAGTCAGAAGTTTTCGCTGTACAATGACATGACAGTGAAAGAAAATTTCCGTTTCTACGGCGGCATTTATGGCCTTTCGGCGAAAGCCATAAAAGAACGCACCGCCTTTTTCCTGAAAAAACTCGACATGGAACATACCCGAAATACCGTTTTAAGCGAAATCCCTTTGGGATGGAAACAAAAACTGGCCTTTTCGGTGGCCATCATGCACAATCCGCAAGTGGTTTTTCTGGATGAGCCCACCGGAGGAGTTGACCCCATCACAAGGCGACAATTTTGGGAAATGATATACGAAACAGCTGACCAGGGAACTACCGTGTTTGTGACCACCCATTACATGGATGAAGCAGAATATTGCAGTCGTGTGAGCATAATGGCTGCCGGAAAAATTGAAGCATTGGGAACACCCTCGGAGCTAAAACAAAAATATGGGGTAACCACCATGAATGACGTATTTATAAAAATTGCACGCTGATGTGGGCTTTTATAAAAAAGGAGTTTTATCATATTTTCCGCGACTATCGGTCGATGGTGATTTTGTTTGGCATGCCTGTGGTGATGGTGCTCCTTTTTGGATTTGCCATTACCAACGACATCAACAATGCCAAAATCGGTATCCTCGACCATTCAAAAGATGTAGTTACCCGCGAGATTACCCAAAAACTACTTTCATCAGGGTATTTTATGCTGGAAGCCAATGTGGAATCCAACAACGAAATTGATGCCTATTTTAAACAAGGAGTGGTAAAAGCGGTAGTGATATTTGAACCCGATTTTGCACGCAAAATGGCTGAAAAAACAGGAGCTTCGGTGCAAATTATACTAGATGCCTCAGAGCCCAACACGGCCAGCATGTTGGCCAATTATGCCGGCGGAATCATCAATACCTATACCATGCAACGCTTGAAACAGGAAATGAAAATCCCTCTTTCGATTAACGTTCAAAGTCGCATGCTCTACAACCCTGAGGTAAAAAGTGTGTACATGTTCGTGCCGGGAGTCATTACCATCCTGCTCATGCTGGTGTCGGCCATGATGACTTCCATATCGATTACGCGGGAAAAAGAATTGGGCACCATGGAAGCGCTATTGGTTTCGCCATTGAAGCCAGTTCAAATTATCATTGGAAAAGTAGCTCCTTATGTGCTACTTTCATTTATCAACCTGATTGTTATTTTGTTGTTGGCACGATTCGTTTTCATGATGCCTGTGCAGGGAAGTGTTCTTTTGCTTCTGGGAGAAAGTCTGCTGTTCATCATCATGGCGTTGGCTTTGGGGATTTTAATTTCCACCATCAGCAAAACACAGCAGCAGGCCATGTTGTTGAGCATGTTTGCCTTGATGTTGCCCACTATCTTGTTATCAGGGTTTATTTTTCCGGTGGAGAATATGCCCGTTTTTCTGCAATATATTAGTCACGTTATGCCCTCCAAGTGGTTTATCATTATTGTTAAAAACATCATGCTTAAAGGCACCGGACTGATGTATTTCTGGAAAGAAACCGTGATTATTCTGGGCATGACGGTGTTTTTTATCGGATTGAGTGTAAAGAAGTTTAAGATTAGGTTGGAGTGAGTAGGTTGGGAAGTTGAAAGTGCCTAAAGTTTAAAGTGCCTAAAGTTTAAAGTGAGCTAAAGTGCCTTGAGTTAAGAGTGCCTTAAGTTTAAAGTGAAATCAATATAAGAATCGTACTATGAACAAAGATCAAACTCTTAACTTTTAACTTTAAGTACTTTAGGCACTTTAAGTACTTCACTACAATAAAAAGTATATGAAAAAACTACTCTACATACTGCAAAAGGAGTTCATTCAGGTGTTTCGCGACAAATCGATGTTGCCGATCATTTTTATCATTCCCATCATGCAGTTGCTGGTACTTTCGTACACGGCTACTTTCGAGATCAAACAAGTTCGTTTGGTGGTGGTCGATCAAGATCATTCACCTGAATCAAGAAATTTAACCTCCAAATTTGCAGGGTCTTCCTTTTACTCCATCGCTGAACATGTGAGCGAATACAAAGAAGCTGCAGACCTCATCGAACGTGGTAAAGCCGATCAGTTCATTGTGATTGCACCCAACTTTGCACAAAATTTATTGGTTGACAAAACGGCCAGCATCCAACTGATAACCGATGCTATCAATGGAAGTGCTGCAAGCCTAATGGCCGCTTATGCCACCAACATACTTGGCGACTACAACAAGGAAATCATCATCAGCTACTCCCCTTCCGCGGGTATTGCCATGCCCATCAGTGTGCAACCCAACTATTGGTACAATCCTGAACTCAACTACATTACCTTTATGGTTCCTGGCATTTTGGTGCTACTGGTTACTATCATCGGATTGTTTTTAGGTAGCATGAACCTGGTAAAGGAAAAAGAAATTGGCACCATCGAACAAATCAATGTAACACCCATCAAAAAATACCAGTTTATTGCAGGTAAGCTCATTCCCTTTTGGCTCATCGCCAATATCGACTTGGCCATAGGTTTATTGCTGGCCTATTTTGTGTTTAAAATTCCGGTTATCGGAAGCGTTTGGTTGCTGTTTGGAGTGGCTTCTATTTATTTGGTGGCCATATTATCCATCGGACTGGTTATCTCCACCATGACCAACACCATGCAGCAGGCCATGTTTATTGGTTGGTTTTTTCTGGTAGTATTTATTCTGATGAGTGGCTTGTTTACACCCATCGAAAGCATGCCCCATTGGGCGCAAGTATTAGATTATGCCAATCCTGTGGCTTACTTCATCAAAATTAACCGCATGATCATGCTCAAAGGTTCTGGCTGGACAGACATTCAACACGAAGTGATGATTTTAGCCGGTTATGCTACTTTGCTGTTTACTTTCTCCATCTGGAGATACCGCAAAACAACATAGGTTTATCCAGTAAATCACATTGATTACTTATCCTCGTTCAGCTCTTTCAAAATCAAAGCCACTTCTTCTTCGGTGGTTTTCAATGTTTCTTTGCAGGATTTAATCAGTAAGGCGGCGCGTTTCACCTTTTCCGACAAGATGTCCACACTCACTTCTTCGTTTTCTATTTGTTGCACAATGGACTCCAATTCCTGGAGCGCTTCGGTATAGGGTAGTTTTTTCATGATTCAATTTTTTTAATCACACTCACTGTTTTTCCATTGAAAAATCGGGTTTCAATTTCTTCTCCTGCCTTGAGTTGAGCTGCATCACGGACAGATTTTCCCTGTCGGGTGGTGATGCTAAATCCCCTTTTCAGCACATTGACCGGGTCAAGCAATTGGTTTTTTTGTTCCAACAATTCAACCTGACGTGTGGCAGAACTTAAAAATCGGGGCAATTCTTTTTCAAGATGTTGTCCAAAGGACTGAATGGCAATTCTATCGCGAGCAAACAGCTGTCTTGAAGCGCCATTTAACCTATCGTTCAATTGCTTAAGGTGTAGCTTTTGCTGATGGGTTCTCGATTTCAATTCGCGTTCCAACAGCAAACCTGATCGGTTCAACCGATAATGATGACCCGCCATGAGCGCAAGGGTACGGTTATTCATGCGATCGGCTAACAAGCCAAGTTCCTGATTATTTTGCGTCAGAAAATCCTCTGCAAAATCCATGATATATGTTTCTGCCTCATCCACACGTTCAGCAAAGATTTGAAATCGCTCCAGCAAAAAATAAGCGACCTCGGTGGGTGTAATTTTATTGCCGTGTGCAACCAGCTCTACCACCGTTTGGTTGGTGGCATGGCCAATTCCTGTAATTACCGGCAACGGGAAAGAAGCCACCGCCGAAGCCAAAGTATAATGATCGAAACTACTCAATCCCACATCTCCGCCTCCACCACGGATGATGATGACTACATCGAAGTGGTGTATTACCTTTTTTATGCGGGCCAACTGTTGCCTAATGGAAGTAATGGCTCCTGCCCCTTGAAGCAAGGCTGGGAAAAGCATGGTAAACAATTGAAATCCACCTTCGTTATTGGCAATGGTCTGCATGAAGTCGTGAAAGCCTTTGCTGGTTTCCACCGAAATAATAGCTATCCGTTGGGGTAGCACCGGAAAAGGAAGACCTCGGTTCAGATCAAACAATCCTTCTTTTTTTAACCTGGCGATGGACTCATTGCGTTCGCGTGCCATCTCGCCCAGCGAAAAAGAAGGATCAATATCCGAAATCTGCAAGGTTAATCCATGGGTAGGATGAAAATTTACTGAAGCCAAAAATAGCACCTTCATGCCATCGCTAAGTGGCTCTCGGGTGACTTCCAAAAACTTACGGCTGATACTTTGAAAAGGACCTGCCCAGATGGTAGCGCGTATTTGTGCCATAGTATGGCCATTTTCCTTTTCCACCAAATCAGGATAGCAATGGCCACTTTTGGGATAGAAATTGAGCTTGGCAATTTCCGCCCTGATCCAATACGATCGCTGATACGCTTTACCAATCACCGACTCGATGCTTTTGGTCAACTCAAAAAGCGAGAAAACCTTGCGTTCAGAACCGGATGTATCTTGGTGGGTAGTCAAAGGATTAGAAGATTAAATTTGTTTGGCGAAAATAAGGAAAACATGGTTGCGAACAGAGGTGAGGTAATGATTTGAAAATGGGCTGACGCGTGAGAAAGCTGTTGGCTGTTGGCATTGGCTATTGGCTGGCTGACGCGTGAATTTTGAACCGCAAAGGCGGAAAGATGCAAAGGGAAATCAAATACAAGACCTACAATATCAAGAATTTCTGTCATTTCGAATAAAGCGACCATAGGAAGCGGTGAGAAATCTCCCGGAAACGGAGTCCTGCACTTCGGACAAACTCTGGTCTTAGGTTCCTTTTTTTAGGAGATTTCTCAGTTTTGCCTCCTTACCAATGACATCTCTCCATCATTTTTTACATAAAAACAATAAACTACCTCGTAACATGCTTCAGGGAATATAACCCTGAGACCCCTCGACTTTCGCTCGGGATCTTCCGATAATTATCGGAACGACCAGATAATTTCAGTTCATCCCGAATTCTCTGGATGAACTGAAATCAATGTCTCACCAATTTAAGTAATTGAGTGCTTGAATTTAATTAATGACTATTTTTGTCGAAACTTTTAAAGGCATGTCCAACATTATCAACTTCTCAGATGCAGCAGCCATTGGCTTACACTGCATGATTATTCTATCAAAATCTGACACTTCACTCAATGCCATCCAACTTTCCGACCGCATTGGCAATTCCAAACACCACATTGGCAAAGTACTGCAACGTTTGGTGAAAGATGGATACTTAAAATCGCAACGCGGACCTACGGGAGGTTTTGAACTGGATATCGATCCAAAGGATGTTACCCTATACGATATTTACACTTCCATCGAGGGCCAGGCACGCCACAAGCCTTGCGAACTTAATAGTAAGGTCTGTCCACAAGGTAAATGCATCCGCGAAAGCGTAGTGAGTAAACTTACCCAGGACTTTATTGACTTTATGCAAAGCCAAACACTGGCGCAATACCTTTAATATCATCGTTTTGTCAACCTTCTGTTTCCAGTGGATTTCTTCTGGAAAAATAACCTAATCTTAAAATCTTATACATCTTTTAATAAATTCCATAACAGCTGTATGGATTGAAGGTATTATTATTGCATATCAATTCAAGGCTTTGGCAGGGATGAGAATTTACACCTTCCACCCCCTTGCATTGCGATTCGGGCTTAGGCTCACAGCATGATCTAATTAAAACTTATCAGGATGAAAATTAATAAACACATTGCCGTTAGCGACTCAGGGTTTGTTTTTAACCCCGTTACAGGTGAATCGTTTACAGCCAACCCCATGGGCATCGAAATTATCGAGATGATGAAACAGGATGTTTCTCTACAAGACATGATCGCCACCATCAACGCGAAATACCACACCGAACATGCCAATGTAGAGAAAGATGTGGCTGAATATTATGAGTTACTCAAAAGCTTTTCTTTAATCGATCGTCATGAAGCCGACCTATAGAATTGGTGTTACCGGCCTCAATGCCATCGACAATCCGGGTCCGGGAGTTCCCGTAATACGGGGATTGCTGGAAGCCGAATCGTTTGACGCCTATATTATTGGTTTGTCGTACGAATCGCTCGAACCCGGTATCTACATGCACGATCTGGTTAACAAAACCTACTCGATACCCTACCCTTCTGCCGGAACTGATCAACTTATGGATCGGCTTGCCTATATCCAGGAAAAGGAACAATTGGACGTGATTATCCCCAACTTTGATGCGGAACTGTATTCGTTCATCAAATTGGCTCCCCGCCTAAAAGCCATGGGCATCCATACTTTTTTACCCACCATGGAACAGTTCGAAGAGCGGTTGAAGGTCAATTTGCCTGAGTTTGGTAAAAAATACGGCATCAATGTACCCAAAAGCGAAGCCATTTACAAGGTGAGCGACCATAAAAAGCACATGGATGATTTGAGTTGGCCCATTGTGGTGAAAGGAAAATACTACGATGCCGGCATCGCCTACAATACCGATCAGTTGACCAGCTATTTCAATAAAATATCAGCCAAGTGGGGATTGCCCATCATTTTACAGGAGTTTGCTCATGGCACCGAATTTAATGTCATTGGTTTGGGTGACGGATTTGGAAATACCATTTCGGCTGTTCCCATGCGCAAGCAATACATTACCGACAAAGGCAAAGCTTGGGGCGGAATTGCCATTACCGACGAAAAACTCCTGAAGCTCACCCGCAAATTTATTAGCGAAACCAAGTGGAGGGGAGCTTTTGAACTGGAGTTGATGAAAGATAAAAAAGGTGAATTTTACCTGCTTGAAATCAACCCCCGCATTCCGGCATGGGTGTATCTGGCCGTAGGCGTGGGTCAAAATATTCCTGAAGCCTATGTCCATTTGGCATTGGGCAATCCGGTGGAACCCTACACCACCTTTGAATCAGGCAAAATGTTTGTCCGCTACTCTTGGGATATGATCGTCGATTTGGCCGATTTCGAAAAAATATCCACCACAGGAGAGCTTTAAACACCTTTTAAATTCCTTTTAAAACCAAGAAAAATCAAGATATCATGGAAAAACTAAGATACGAACGTCCGCTCATCAAGCGCCTCGACGGAAACATGCCCAATAAATTTGGCATGAGAACTGATTATACACCTAAAACCCACATCGAAGGAGTCGCTGTTTCAGAATTA
>JBFHGX010000141.1:0-10115 GCA_041582875.1 Bacteroidales bacterium
CCAAAAAATTTAGTCCATTTGAGTTTTCCTTTCCCTGATCCCGCCGGAGCGGTGATAAAGGCATACAGGTGGGCAGAATAAGGCTCGTCGAAATAAATCCCTTCAATGTTGGGCAAGCATCCACTGAGTGTGGTGATTGCGCCGATGAGAAAGACATCCTTTTCGATGGGATTCTGGAAAAGGTCGGCGCTCTCCTTGAGAATTTGAGGCAGGTTTTCGTACACCTCGGCATCAATCTGTGGTGTTTGGAAAATGAGCTGATCTTCGGACTCACTCTCTGAGGTGTCTTCTGTGGCCTGAAGGGTTTGGATGACCTTATTTTTGACAGCCGGAGTTGTGGCAATGTTGACACCCCCTTGCTTGGCCAGGTAGTAAAATGTGTTGATGTTGATACCACTTCCTTTGGAGCGGAGACATTTGTCGAATTGTTTGTCACATTCTTCGTATGCATAATCTGTATTAAAACGACTTACCCGGTGGAAATAGTCGCGACCCATGGAACCATGTTCATCTGCCAGAGCAAAACCAACATCACGCCAGTTGGAATAACCGGCGGTGATATCGATTTGCTGTTCCTCGATACGTTGCAAGATGAGTTCGGTATCATTAGAAAAAGAAGGTGAGGAATCCTCACTCGCTGAGTGGTTTATCTTTTTCTGTGAAGGTGTGGCCTTGGTGCAGGTAGTCTGGGAGGGAATATTCTCCTTTGGTAGCCATTCGTTGATGTTAAAAGCTTTTTTCTGCATGGCTAAAGATACTTAGGGTTGATGAATGCTTCATTGTCATAAGGCAGGAAGCAAGCCCGAGAAATGTCTTTTCCGGATTTGTCCACCTCAATGTTATAGGTGTGCCTGATGTAGTTGGAAATGGCCTGGAAATTCTCTTTGTGAGAAGCCTGGTTGAGGTCGATGGAAATGATCCACTTTAATCCATCCCCGGAAGGAGAAATGAATAACAGCTCAGTGTCGAAATACTCATCAGACAAAAGATCCTGTTTTAGTTTAAATAGATTGGAAACATGATCAAAATCAATGGTAACCAACCCGGAGTGTTTGATGAGTGAAGCATCGCCTCTCTTTACGAAAGTGCCTGAGAAGGTCACGTAATCGAAATGAGCAGCTTTGAAGGCACGGGCATCTTTAGGGTTGGACAATGCTCTGAGCTGGTGGGTTTGCTTTTGGTAATGGTTGTATTTGATAAGGTTGTACACATAAAGCAAATCCACCACTTTGAGTGGCAGGGTGTTGGTGACGGGATGCCGGAAGATGCTAAATTGGGGAGGTATGATAGGTTGTTTTATCAAAAGCGTATCAGGAGTGAGTATGAGCGAAGCATGTTTCTCAGGGGCTTTAATGAGGTTATGGTCTGCACTCAGTTTTTGCAGGAGCTCATCACCAGAAAGCTTATAATGCAGCGCGCCAAAATCAAAAACATCACCAACAGGGATGGCATTGTCGGCATCGGTATGTTGAGCACATTGGTCAACCACAGAAATAAGCAAAGTGCTTTTGTTGTAGTTGAAGGGATTTCGTGCCGGCTGGCAGTCCTTTCCATTGGTGGAAAGGACTATTTCGCCGGGGTAATACTGCCTGAGTATATGAGCATAAATATGCAGGCCATAGTGGGTGTTCTCCAAAATTTCTACTTTACTTGCGTCCATGACGGCGGGATTTTGGAGATGAGTAGTTAGATTCGAGGATACTTTCGATGTCGGAAAGTTTGTAGAAGAATTTACCGTTTACACGGCTAAAGGGAAGGGTTTTGCTGTCGCGGAGGTTTTGCAGGGTACGCTTGCTGATGTGTAGCACCTGCATGACGTCCTGACCATCAAGCCAGCTGTTGGCAAATTGATCGATGGCTGTTGAGGGGCTGGTATCCAATTTGGCATTGATAGCAGCTACCTGTAGTTTTAGGGATTGGAGCATTTCAGCGAGATCATTCATCGTGCCATCCTCCTTTCTTTTACAAAGTGGGGGCGAAACATAGGCTGAGGCTTGGAATGGGTTTTGAGCTCATACGATGACAGCCATGCTTGTAAATCTTTTGATTTGAAATACATTTTGCGTTTCCCTGTTTTCATGCAGGGAATTTCGCCACTGTTTGCCAGCTTGCGCAGCCGGGCTTGCGAGATCTGAAGGTAAATCCTTGCTTCAAAGAAGTTCAGCACTTCCTTAGAGATCATTTTCTGAATGGAGAGCATTGTGTTGATACTGTCCAGTGTTTTGATGAAATTTTTAGTACTCATCTTAAAACGATTTTTAAGGTTTAAAAATGAGCTCTGGCCAGAGCTTTTAGCTCTTGAATTCGATGTAAAAGTACTGTGCTAGTATGCGTTTGGATGGTGTATTTTGCAAGGGTAGAGTAGAGTGCCGAGTGCCGAGTGGGGACAAAAAATACCTGCTTCAAGAATTCTTGAAGATCACGAAGCGCTAATAAAACTCAGAAATGAATGGTTAGGGTATAGGGTAGAGTGGTTATTTCAGCAGGTCTACTGCGTGCTCAATCATGTGTTTTGTTGACTTTGGAATTTTAGAACGTCTTAATTTATCTTTGTCAAAGAAGGTGCCATCAGGTAGAATAAAACACATGCATGCTACTTTCCATTGTTTTTGTCTCATATCCTCCACAAGCTTGTACTTTGTGTAAATCAGCTGAATAAAATAATAAAACTCACTTTGGTTACCTGTCCAGATGATCGGGTTAGTGATTTCTTTTCCCGAGAAGACTTTCTTAAAATTGACCAAGGTAGTGTCCTTTGCAATGAAGTTATTCTTCTTTAGGTTGTCATGCAGGTCGTTTAGTTTATCGCTTTCCTTTGCCAAACCTTTGTATGTAAATGACATGAGCGATATGTCTTTGGGAGTTGGATTTGGTGGTACGGATTGTTCTTCCACACCTTCAATTGATATGGGTGGTTGGATCTCTGTTATGAAGAGGTTGTCAGGAACCGGTTCATGGATTAGCTGAGTGTAAAAATCTACGGGAATCAGAAGGGTTGGTCTCAGGTCTTTGAATACCTGTTGAATTTCGAGGAAGATTTTTATGTAACAGACTTTAAGAAGGTGGATGATGTAGGTGTCGGATTTATGGTCAGGATCAATATCGAAGGTGCTGGTTTTAGGGTTGATGTAGGAGATGTCGAGGTGGCGATCTTTGATGAGGTTACCGAGGTCGCTGAGTCTTGATTTAATTACTTTTTTGAGGATAAGATCTAGGAGGTATTTTCGAACTTTGATGTCCTTTTTGTTAGAGATTAATGTAATGATCGCACTACTGCACTTGTCGGTTTCATTGGTGAGTAGTTTATGGTAGTATGTGGTCTTGTTGTTGAATGGTCGATAGAAGTCCATTTTGAAGTGGAAGGAAGTTTGGGGAGGGGTTAGTTTTATTTCGCTGAGCATTTCCTCAAACATTTCATCGTGCTGAAAAGCAGGTAGCCATGGTCTTAGTTCTTTGTATTGAATTTCATCGAAGATGGGAAGTAAATTGTCCATAGATCGAGGTTGTTCTTTGTTGGGTACTGAAGTCTGATATGGATTTTTATGTGTTGAATACAAATGTAGCATGATTTGCTTTAGAAAGCAGCGTTTTGACTTGATTTTATTGGGCTGTTAGTTTTTGGAATGGGTTGCAGGTTACTAGTTACCGAAGCCTTATTTTTACATGGGAACTGAACAAAATAAGGAAGAAAAACGGTGTATTTGTTTCATTTTCAGATGATATTTTGTATCTTTACCGAAGCATTTTAGTTCATAAGGGTGTATTGTACAACAGTTTAGCGGGTGGACTAATTGGTGGACTTTGTGTTCGCTGATTGTCGATTTTCTTTGATAGTGGGGGTTTTCAGGGGTTAGGGTCTAGTTCCCCTCCCTCCGCCAGCCATCAAAGCAAAAGTAAGAAAACCACCGTTAAACTCAATGTTTACGGTGGTTTTTGCTTTTGAGGTGGTGCAGGAAAAAGCAATATTATACAAAAGTTGGATCAGGATTATTCAATTTCTGTTTCAATAGCAATCGAAAATTTAGTGTCCGGTTTTAGCGTTTTATAGGTAGGTTTTTGAGTTAAATCCATCGATTCATTTTCTCCATCAGGAAGTCCGAGCCAAGGTTCTATGCATATAAAATCTGCAGTTGGTTTCGACCACAAGGCAAGATGCGGGTAGTTGGTAAATCGAACGACAATTCCTTTTTTCTCGTTCTTTTTACGAAGTCGTATCCAATCGCATGCTATGTCAATAAAAATCAAAGCATCTTCATTGAATAGGGTATCTGAAAGCGGAAGCACCTTTCCGTTGCTGTCAATTTTATGTTGGTGATGCGATAGTAAACCTGATGCTCCTAATTTACAGGCCTTGATGTCAATATGAGTGGGAAATTCAATAACATAATCCGATAACTTTGTTTGTTCACTTAAAGGACATGCATATGCTGTATGTCCACCACAAGCAAATTGAATAGGAATAGTATCTTGGTTTTCAATCGTATAATTAATGATTAAACGCTTTTCAATAAGGGTGAACGCTACTGAAAATAAAAACTTGTATGGATATTGTTTTAGCGTTTTCTCGGAACTCGTAAGAACAAAAGTACAATCTGAAGATCCATGCTGCTCGAAATTAAGGAGTTTGCTGTTGCGCACAATACCATGCTTGGGCATTGCGTATTCTTTTCCTTGAAAAATGACCTTGTCCCCTTTAATATTGCCAATAGCAGGAAACAATACGGGTGAACTGCTTCCCCAGATTGATTTGTTGATTTGCCAAATGTACTCTTCCCCAGTTAATTTATTTCTGAGAGAACGTATTTCTGCTCCGTCAGATTCGATGATGCATGTAAGCATTTCGTTTTCTATGGTGTGTAACATTTTTTAAAAAGATAAGTGATGTATTATTTTTAAGGGTTCAATTATTTTTTTTAGTTCCTGATTGGTTAATCATATGTCATGCACCCTTCATCTCAGTATTTATTTCGTAAAGTTATTGAATTATTGTTTTGGACTGACAGCAATTTTGATATTTGATATGGTTCTGCAGGTAGATTGGCATTGACATGTGAAAGAATATTCATTATTGACTGAGTTCAAAAGAGTGGGTTAAATGCCATGGATAGGCAATGTCTTATAGGATTTTTAATTTATTGCCCTTGTCCGATGTTGTTCTATAATTAGTTAGCTTTACACGACGAAACGCACCCCAAAAAACGTTTTTGTCAACGATGTTTTAAATCAGGTGTTTGTTATTGAATAAAAGCTAAAACGATGATTTACCGACTTGTTATTTTTCTGGCACTTAATTTTGCAGCTCTGGCTTTAGGTGGTTTATTTACCAGCAAGGGAGTTCCTTCCGACTGGTATGTTGGTTTACTGAAAGCTCCCTGGACTCCACCCGGGTGGGTGTTTGGTGCAGCCTGGACCATTATCATGGTGTGTTTTGGAGTATACATGGCACTTATATGGCCGAGTGTAGAAAATAAGGCATTGCTCATTGGACTGTTTGCGATTCAGTGGATCTTAAATGTGACATGGAACCCGACTTTCTTTTATTATCATCAAGTTCTGGCTGGGTTGCTGGTAATCTTTGCGCTTACTGTGTTGATTGGTTTTTTTCTTTTCTTTTATTGGCCTGAGCTAAAATTAAAATCAGTACTTATACTTCCCTATTTAGTTTGGTTAATCATTGCCACTTCGTTGAATGCATATATTTTCATTAAAAATTAGCCTGTGGGAATTTGGTTTTATGCTTATGGTGATAAATTCGTATAAATACTATGCAGATGTTCAAGACAGGTCGTTTTATTGCATAGTTTTGTGTCACTGATTCCTACTGCCATTTGTGTTTCCATAAAAAAGGTAAATCAACAGTCTTTGTTTCAAAATACAATAACTAAACCCAGATAACTAATCAATTGAATCAGTAATGGTGTCATCTAATTATTAAAAATCATGGTGATGGTTCTGGAAGAATCGAGTAAAGAAAAAAACAAGGTTGCTTTTTTATCGGTGCTTGCCGCTGTTTTCTTAACCAGTTTCAAGCTTGTTGTGGGCTTATTGACCGGAAGTCTTGGTATTTTATCTGAGGCTTTACACTCTGCGCTGGATTTTGTGGCTGCCGCAATCACCTGGATTGCTGTACGGATATCAGATAAACCTGCAGATAAAGACCATCATTACGGACATGGCAAAATTGAAAACCTGTCAGCATTGCTCGAAACTTTGTTGTTGCTGATTACCTGCGTATGGATTATATACGAGGCATCGAGCCGTTTACTTTCAGGCGAAACCCTTATAGAGGTAAACATTTGGAGTTATATTGTAGTTGTTTCTTCAATTATCATCGATATCACTCGGTCACGGGCCTTAATGCGGGTGGCCAAAAAGCATAACAGTCAGGCGCTTGAAGCAGATGCCCTGCACTTTTCAACAGACATATGGAGCTCCTCGGTGGTATTGTTGGGGTTAATTTGTGCTAATTTTGGTATCTATATTGCAGATAGTATTGCAGCCTTAGTTGTCGCATTAATTGTTATTTATGTTTCATATCAACTGGGTAAGCGCTCCATCAATGTACTTTTAGATCGTGTTCCGGATGAAACCTATTTGAAGATAAAAGCCATTTTAGATGGTTTGACCGAAATTACGAAATACCACGATTTAAAAGTAAGAGCCGCTGGAGCTGAATTTTTTGTGGAACTCAATATTCATGTTGATCCTGAATTGAGCCTCATTGAATCACATCATTTGGCCACTCTCATTGAAGATAAAATTAAAAGCAAAATCATGCGCTGTCACGTTCATGTGCATATTGAGCCTGAAGCGCATGATCCTGAGAAAGAGTATTGATATCTGGAATTTTTCTAGATACTCAAAAAAATATGATTTTTATTATGACAATAATCAAATTAAATAGGTCGAAAATGAAAAATAATATTATTCATCTGGTTGCTCTTGCAGTAATGTTTTCTGTTCTTGCCACGGGATGTAAAAAGGAATCTGATCCAAATTATGATGAGCTTTTGCTGGGCACGTGGATCAATACCCATGTAAATAATATACCCGTTTTGACGAATGAATCCTTTACGGTAGAATTTCTTGCTGATCAAACCGAAGTGTATGCTATTGGTGTTCAGTTGGATGAAAACAATTCAACCTGGTTAGAAAACGACTCCTATACCTATGTTGTGGATGGAGATTTAATCATTATTGATGGCTCGGATAGCTTTGGTAGTGTGTACCATATGGAATTTAAAATATTAGCCCTTGATGAGCAATGGCTAAACTATTCCATTGAAGAATTTACTGTTGATGGCGAAGCATTTCCCAACACAAATACTTATGCCTGTTATAAAATCACCAGCGATTTTAGTTCAGATTTTACAGGTACCTGGTATGGTGAATGTACTTCTGCAGATTGTTTGGATACCACATCACATTATTGGGAGTATTTTGCTGATGGTAGCTACAATTACTATTTTCAGGATGACGCAGGTAACTGGATAAAGAAATTGGATAACGAGGGACATTACTTTTTGTACGGACATTTATTTGTCAACAACTATACTAACGATCAGGTTGTTGGTGGGATGGGGAAAGCATTCGAATGCTGGGATTTTGAAATAGTCGACACCAATATGGTTTGGACCGGATGGCGCGAAGATGAGGAAGTAGTGACTTATGAAATGAATAAGGTTAGTGGTCCGCCCGTTACCGATTAGCTTGATTCGAGAGTATTTATTCCGTTAATAATTTAGAAAAACGTATTGCAAATACGCTTTGAAAAACATCCTCGTTGCAAATGAGGATGAGAGAATTATTTTTTAATATCTTGCTAATATGTGACTTTCATATTCTGTATCCTAAAACAACGGGTCAATACTCAATGTTACGATCATTACTAAAACAAAGTAATTGATTCGCATGAAGTAGTAAAACGGATTGAACTCTACTTTTTTTGTTTGTAGCAAAGGGGCAAATACAGCTACCAGCCAAACTGCTGCAATTACCACAATGACTTTGAAAAACATTGTCCCGACCAATCCGTAAACGGGAAGCATCAATGCGGCAATGGCCGTGGCTGCTGTCCAAACGAAGGTGGCATTTTTAATTTGCTGTTTGCTGATTTTAGCAGTGATTGACGGGTATCCTGCTTTTTCGTATTCCTTGCCATAGTTGAGCATAAGCAACCAAAAATGAGGGACTTGCCATACGAAGAAGAAGAAACCTAAAATGAGTAATCGAGGATCGGACAATGCGCCTCCTCCTGCTACCCAGCCCACCATAGGTGGGATAGCTCCGATAATGCTTCCGGGAATAACGGCAACAGCTGTTTTACGCTTTAGTGGTGTGTATATGGCGTTGTACCAGATTAATGCTAAGACGCCCAGTTGTGCTGCCAAGAAATTACTACCCAAATAGATTAAGTACGTTCCTAAAATGATTTCCACAAATGAAATAATAAGAACCCATGTGCTGCTGATTCTTCCTGATGGAATAGGGCGTTTCATGGTGCGTTGCATTAATGCATCGCGGTCCCTGTCCTGGTAGTGATTGAGAGCAGCTGAACCACATGCCAGAATGAAGATCCCTAACATGGGCAAAATAATACCCGTATCGATGGCGTTTTTGGCCAGTGCATAACCTGCCAGCATGGTTAGCGTTACCGCGAAGGTAATGCGTACCTTGTTGAGCTCGAGCAGTAAGCTGATTTTATCTTTCATGGTTATGCTATTTCAGGGTTTGAATATAGTCGATAATGTGGTTAATGTCGTCATCGCTAAGGATATCCTTGTAAGGAGTCATTAAGCCTTGTTGGTAGGTAGCCGTAATTGCCGCATTGGGATCTTTGATGGATTGCATGATAAAGTCGCGATCAACCTTGATGGTTTGCTCGTTTCCATCAATAATTACCTGCTCTTCACGGCCAAGCAAACCTTTGAAACTTGGCCCAACCAATCGATTGCCGTCTAAAGTGTGGCAGGATATGCAGGCATTTTTTTTCATTATGGTTAATCCCAGATGTTCGTTGCTGAGGTCGGGGCTACTCTTAAGCCAGGTTTCGTATTCTGCTTCCGTAACAACGGAAACGCTGCTTAGCATGTAGGAGTGCAACTGACCGCAGTACTCTGCACAAAGAATATCGTATTTTCCCATTTTTTGTGGGATGAACCACATCATGTTGTCTCCCCCAGGAACCACATCCTGTTTTATTCTGAAAGCTGGTATATACAAGCTGTGTAACACATCCGGACTTTTTAAATTCAGTTTTACCGGTTTATCGATGGGCAATACAAGCGAATCAACGGTTTTGCCATCGGGATAAACAAATGTCCATTTCCACATTTGGCCAGTGGCCTCAATTTCCATAGCGTCATCGGGTGGCGTAAGCATAGGTTTATATCCTGTCCATCCGTAGTAAAACATGATTATGACCAAGATGGTAGGTATTACCGTCCATAAGATTTCTAATCCGATGTGTCCTTCGATGTTTGTGGCAACAGGATTTCGTTTTTTATGGTATCTGATCAAAAAGTAGATCATGGTAGTTGTGATACCTACCAGAAAAAACACAGCAATTCCTAAAATTAAATAAAGCGTAAAGTCAACACCTTCAACAAAATTTGAAGCATTCATATATTCTTATCGTGTTAAGTAATCGAAAATAACCATGACCAAAAAGAAGGTGAACAGGGCCATTACAATGCCCATCATGATTCGGTAAATTTTTGGATCGTATTTAAGGTGCATAAAATAGTAGGCCACTACCAATGCTTTTACACTGGCAATCAGCAAGGCTGTTGCTACCGTTAGGGTACGCAGGTCAGCACCAAACGTGGAAATAAACACGGTCATTAATGTAAGAAGGATAAGTCCTACCCATGTGCCAAAATGTTCGCGGTAAGGGGTAATGTGTTCCCCATGAGATTCTTCTATGGAATGATTTTGTTTCATGATTAATGAATTAAATAGAACAAGGGGAATAAATAAATCCAGATCAGGTCGACAAGGTGCCAGTATAGACCAGAATTTTCGAGCAGCTGGTAGCGCTGTTGGTTCACCTTTCCACTTTTGATGCGGTATATTACCACAACGATGAAAATCCCGCCAATGACTACGTGAAGTCC
>JBFHGX010000142.1:0-10107 GCA_041582875.1 Bacteroidales bacterium
CGAATCTATGTCTATTAACACGTTAAAGATCTGCATTTTAATTGAAATAAACAAGAAATATCATCAAAGATTCGGGCAAGTTTTGAACAGGAAAAAGTTGATATCAGGGTGATTACGGGTTTTCTTGCAGAGACTAATTAAGGATTTCTATTTGGGCAAGAAGCCTTATTTGGTTACCGACTATTATATTACCGGCGAGAAGCAAATGGAAGGGCAATTTTTAAATCCGGAAATGAATATTAAAACCGGATTGTTTACTTGGTATTACCGAAATGGCAATAAGAAAGAAGAGGCAAATTTTAAGAACAGGGTATATTTTGGAGACTATCAGTCGTGGTATGAAAATGGTAACAAAAAACTTGTGGGTGAATATTTAAAAAACAAGCAATATGCCTATCAACCCGGTGAATTAAAGATTGACTCTTTTTGGGATTCAACAGGCGTGCAGTTGGTTAAAAATGGCAATGGAGCATATTATTCATGTAGCGATATGGCTGGTTGTACAAGGGGAAATCTGTCTAAAGGGTTAAAAACCGGAATTTGGACCGGAAGGGATAAAATCACGCATTTGGATTTTGAAGAGGAATATAAAAAGGGAAGACTCCTTTGGGGTAAAAGTGTTGATTCATTGGGTAATCAATATACCTACGATATTGATTATTTATTACCGGATTTTAATTTTCAGGGAATGACTTTTCTTGAATACATAAAAAACAACCTGCATTATCCTTCGATAGCTTATAAAAATGGTATTGAAGGAAGAATTTATATTGAATTCCTGATAGAAGAAAAGGGCAATTTGGTTGATGCAAAGGTGATTCAAGGGTTGGGTTACGGATGCGATACTGAAGCGTTGCGAATTATGAATGCTTCACCAAAATGGATGCCCGGAGCAATACATGGGAAAACTGCCAAAATTAAAATGAGACAAGCGGTTAAATTCAGTTTACACTAGTATTTAGGGAACAAAAAGAAGTCACTAATTCCTGTTTTGTCTAAAAAAATAAAATTTGAATCTATAGTGTATCAATCCTTTTGATATTCCTGAATGGCTTCGCTTACATTAATAATGTAGTCGCCAATCCTTTCGTTGATGGAGACCATGTCGATGTATAGGGTGCCCAATTTATGTCGGTATTTCTTTTCTTTGAGGTCATCCACATGCGTAAGCCTGAGCACATTGCGTTTTTCGTTGATTTGTTTTTCAGTTTCGTATGCTTTTTTAATGTCAACCAAATCGTATTCTTTGTCGATATTGATATTCATTTCAATAAATGCCTTTTTAACCAGATTGCACATTTGATTTGTGTTTTTTATTTGGTCAGCATTGAATCCTGTTTTGCTATGTTTTAGGTTATCAATAACCTTAGAAAGTTGAAAAATAGCGTCACCAACGCTTTCCATGTCATCCACAATTTTGAGCATGGCACGAATTTTTTTCGAACTTTCGAAACTGATTTCACCTTCAGAAACGCGTGTAAGGTAATTGGCAATTTCAAGTTCCAGATTATCGGTGATCTGTTCATATTTTTCAATCTTCGATAGAATCTTGTAGTATTTCTTGCCCTTATCGATTTCGAATAACATGAGGGAATAGGCATACATCTTTTCGATGCGTTTACCAAAATTGGATATTTCTTTTCTGGCCTGAACAATGGCGAGCTCACTGGTGGAGAAAAAGCCCGAGTTAATATATTTTAGCCGGAATTCTTCATCATCTTCACCGCTATCAGGTACTAGTTTAGTGGCTACCTTGGCAATAAAGGGTGCAAATCCAATTAGAACCAACGTATTGATAACATTAAAACTGGTATGAAAAATAGCCAATGCTACCGGGTATTCATTTTGAACACTCTCAAAATCACTTCTAGAAAGGTGGGTATTTAAAATGGAAACCCCATGGTATTGTTGCATAATCAGGTCGATTCCCATGAGAAAATACCTGAATACAATAGCCATCCACAACACACCAAACAGATTAAATATCATGTGGGCTCTTGCCGTTCTTTTGGCCGAAACATTGGCTACTACTGCCGCTATATTAGCAGTGATGGTTGTTCCGATATTTTCGCCAAGTACCATGGCCGCTGCCAGTTCAAACGAAAGAATTCCATTGTAACACATTACCAACGTAAGCGCCATGGTAGCGCTAGATGATTGGATGACAATGGTTAACAGGGTTCCAACCGCGATGAATATTAAAACAGAACCAAAGCCTAAATCGGTGAAGGAAGATAAAAAATTCAGGGCTTCGGGATTGCTGTTGATGTCAGGTACTGATTCTTTTAGAAATTGTAAACCAATGAACAAAATAGCAAATCCAATAATAAACTCTCCCCATGATTTTCGCGTGCTATTTTTTGAAAAGAACAACGGAAAACTTAGTCCGATAAGGGGTAATGACAGAAAACTCAGACTCACCTTAAACCCTAATATTGCAATGATCCAGGCGGTTACGGTTGTTCCGATATTTGCTCCCATAATCACACCAATGGAAGCAATGAGGCTAATGAGACCCGCATTTACAAAGCTGACAATCATCACGGTAGTTGCCGATGACGATTGGATGGTGGTGGTAACTAGCAATCCGGTAAAAACACCTTTGATGCGACTACTGGTCATTGCGGCTAATATTTGTCTCATTTTGTTTCCGGCCACCCGTTGAAGAGCTTCACTCATCAATTTCATTCCGTAAAGAAAAAGCCCCAACGCACCTATTAAGGTGAGTATTTTGCCAATGTTCGTAAACAATTCTGCCATGATGATAAACCTATCTTTAAAAAGCCCAATATTAAGACAATTCTTCCATTTCTCGGACTATAACGCTCTAAGACTGAAGTCTAACATTCAAGATGAATTCATCGGATATCTGAGGGTGTTAAACCTCATTAAATGAATGCAATAAACACGATATTTCCAATTGATTAGTGGCTAATTCGAAGTGTATATTTTCGCGTCAATTTGTATTTAGAACCGTTCTAAGTCCGATTTTTTTCGTAATACTAGCTTGGAGGTAATGATTTTAGTAAAAACTCAATTATTTCTGGAATAGTTGCTAACTCCAGAAGGATTCACCTTCGATGTAAAATAACAAACCTACAACTCCCAGCCAAAACTGGTTTGTAGTACATAATCCGTGTTGGTTGCTCCTTCTGCCGGTTGATTGTCGTAGTTGAGTGTATATCCCAAACTCAAAAAGAAATCCATAGGAAGATCATACTTTAAATTCAGATTAAAGTCTGTTCTAAAGCGACCATTTTCGGTGATGCCCGGATATCCATACACACTCGACTGTAGCTCAAGATCGCCCATGTCAAAAATGTTGTACTGAAGCCCTACAAATCCTTCTAAACTGTTTTTGTCTGTAACTTCCGGATCTTCAAAGTTCTCGAAGTTCCAGGCTGCTCCAGCTGAAACCATCAAATACTGGGTTTGGTTATTGACCAGATACTTACCCAAACCTCCCTTGGTAATTGCTCTCAACGCTAACTTTTGCTCAGTACTTTGTAGCAGATCACTTTGGGCAGTGATGTATAAATTTTTCAGGATATAAAAATTGATACCTATTCCTCCTTCGGTTCGTCGGGTACTGGTTTTGATAGTGTCATCCACAGTTTGAAAACTCCTGATAAAATTAAAGCTGGCATTGGCACTAAATTTACTCGACAGATAACTTGTGTTTAAGCGGCCATTAAACTGACTGTTGTTATTTTCTTTGGTGAGTGTATATCCCACTGACATGAGTAAACTTAATCTGCTTAAAATTGCTTGCTTAATTTTTTTTAAGTAGACGATGTCAGTAGCCTTAACCATTAACTTATTACCCTGTTGATCGGTAATTAGAATTGTATCCCGGTGGTTGATATTCGAAAGTAGGTGACCATAGAACCTTTGGTTGTTGGTTAGCATTATCACAAACATTTTATTGCTGTGAAAGTAGTTAATTTTGCCCCAGTCAATTTTAAAATCACTGTCGCCATAGCTGGTTTTAAACTGCAAAACACCTTGTTTTAACTCTTTTATTTCACCCACCAAGCAATTGCCATTGGACACGATCAGGGTATCGGTTTGCGAAAATAAGGTTAAAGAAGAGCTTACCAATAGGAACAGCAAAAAAGCTGGTTGGAGATTACGGCTGATCATGAATTAAAAAATTTGATTTGTTGAGCAAAAATAGGAAAAGAAGTTTTTGTGCCGAAACCGGACTCTTTATCGTCTGTATGAGATTAAAAACCGAGAAAGACAAGTTGCTTATATTAACAATCTCTATTGCTTATATACAAAAGCATTAACGCTTAATCCGGCACCTACAGAAGCAAACAAAAGTGTGTCGCCCTGATGAATCTCATGCTGGGGAAATTCTCCTTTTAAAATTTTATCGTACAAGGTTGGAATAGTGGCTACCGAACTATTTCCGAGCATATGTATGCTCATGGGCATGATACCTTCCGGAGCATCTTTTTGTTTGTACAGCCGATATAAACGCTTAACCATGGCCTCATCCATTTTTTCGTTGGCCTGATGGATCAGTATTTTTTTTATTTCCGAAATATCAATACCTGCTTTTTCTAAGGCGAGTTTCATGGCTGCCGGAACTTTTGAGATACCGTATTCATAAATTTTGCGCCCTTGCATTTTAAGAAATATTGTATTTGAGTCGTTATCCGGCTTGTAGGAAGGACTCATGTACAAATAATTGTTTTCGTTTAAAGTATCTGTTTGCATTGAGGAGGACAAAAAACCTCTTTTTTCATTTTCTTCAACTGCTTCTACAATAGCTGCTCCGGCACCATCTGAATAAATCATCGAATCACGATCTACCGGGTCGATTACCCTGCTTAACGATTCGGCGCCAATGACCAAGAAACGTTTCCCCAATCCTGATTTAATAAAAGCATCAGCATGGATTATGCCTTGAACCCATCCGGGACAACCGAAAAGAATATCATAAGCAATACAGGAAGGGTTTTCTATTTTAAGCATACGTTTTACCCGTGAAGCTATGCTAGGGACAGCATCCGACTGGGTAGTTCCGTCTTTAATATCTCCAAAATTGTGAGCAACAATAATTTGGTCAAGGGTCTCCGCATTAATTCCTGCATTTTCAATGGCCTTTTGAGCGGCTAAGAAAGCCATGTCGGAAGTAAGAAGCTCGGGAGTCACGTAGCGACGCTCTTTTATTCCGGTAATTTCATTAAATTTACGGATGATATCTTCTCCGGAACTTTCTAGTCTTTTGTTGTTTTCGTCAAAAAATTCCTGTTCGACAAAATCTTCGTTTTTTACTATTTGTTTTGGAACATAACTTCCCAGTCCGGTAATTAGTGTATTTATATAGGTCATAGTCGATACAGTTGAAAAAGCTGGTAAAATTAGATATTATTTGCGAGCTTGGCTTAAAACAGCTGAAGAATAACCAATAATACTGCATTTTGGCTGTGTTCACTGACTCTGGCGCAATCGTTATATATAGATGTTTAAATATAAAGTTGATTATATTTTTTTTGTAATTGATGATTATTTTATTTGAAACTGCTGAAAAAGGTGTTTTATGATATTTCGCAAGTGAAAACCATTATGAAATCATTTCTGCCATAAAACCCTATTTTTGCCGCTCTACTACTATAACTATGACACCACTACATAACCGTTTAAATAAGGAACTCCTTAAGCAACGCTTGGTTGAAGAAACTTTTAAAAGAATCACCCTCTCTTTTTATCGCTATGTGATTGTGGATGAGCCACAAGCTTTTCGCGACGAACTTTATATCCGTTTGGATGAATTAAGCTGTCTGGGCAGAATTTATGTTGCACGCGAAGGAATCAATGCGCAAATGAGTGTTCCAGCGCATCATTTGGAGGCCTTTTTGCATGTGCTCGAAAGTAATCCTTATCTAAAAAAAATGCCCATCAAATATGCTGTGGAGGATGATGGTAAATCATTCTACAAGCTTATTGTGCGATTAAAAAACCGTATTCTTGCTGATGGCCTCGATGACAATGCTTACGATGTAACCAATGTAGGCCAACATTTAACGGCAATGGAGTTTCATGAGTTGGCGGCCAAAGAAGAAACACTGGTCATCGATATGCGCAACCGGTATGAAAGCGAGATAGGTCATTTCGAAAATGCAGTTTGCCCCGAAGCAGATACTTTTCGTGAGGAGATACAGATGGTGACTGAGGAATTTAAAGATCAAAAAAGCCGTAAAATTCTTTTGTATTGTACAGGTGGAATTCGTTGTGAAAAAGCAAGTGCTTATTTCAAGCATATGGGTTTTAAAGATGTAAACCAACTGCATGGTGGTGTGATTGAATATGCGCAACAAATTAAAAAGGCAGGACTGACTTCCCGATATATCGGCAAAAACTTTGTGTTCGATAACCGCATGTGCGAAAGCATTGACGATAGGATTGTTGGAAAATGCCACCAATGTGGGCAACCTGCCGATACCCATGTGAATTGTGCCAACGATGCCTGTCATTTGCTTTTTATTCAATGTGCTTCGTGTGGCAAAAAACATGATCATTGTTGCAGTGTCTTATGTCAGGAATTTATTCAGCTTCCCACTGAAAACCAACATATCTTGCGCAAAGAAAGGGTGTTTAATGGGACTGATAATGGGTATAAAGGGCTGAGAGTGCGGCTGTAGGTGTGATTTATTTTTTTTGACAACAGCAAGACCCCTTACCTTCTTCTTTTCTTCACTCACCGAATTCCTTCCTCCATTCGCCTAAAACCGATTTACACAGCGCCTTTTTCGTGGTAGTTTTGCTTCAGAAACACAGAAACTATAAAAGTTAAACGTCATGAAAATTTCACTAAAATATACCTTCGTAGCAGCATTAATCGCCTTCGCACTCAACGCCAATGCCTTTGCCAATACCAATACTCCTCCATTTGTTACTCCCTTAACTGAAGAAGTTTATATTGACGACATCCCTTTTAGTACGGAGAATATCTTTGATAGCCTGTTAGATGCAACTCTGATTCAAGAGTTTGAACTGACAAATGAGGACTACATTCAGGATATTCCATTCGACACCAAAGTGGTAATTGATAATTCAAATGAAAACATCAGTTCAGATTTTGATTTGGAAGAAGAATCTTATATCAACGACATTCCCTTTTGTACCGAAGCCATCCTCAGACAATAAACAATTTTCTCAACATAGCTCCTAAAGCCAAAAAAGTCACCATTGTAGGTGACTTTTTTTGTAATTCATCATTGTATAAGATACAATCGCTTTCACTGACTTATAGTCAAGGATGGGTATGGATACAAGGGTGTAGCGGGTTTAGTGAAGTGTATTGTAATTTGTCGATTGACGAATTAATAATCTTTATATTTTGTAGGCTTTGTTGCGCTAACGCAAACGTATTCAATAAGTTGTTTTCGAAAACACTTGTGCAATGCCCAACCCGATTCAGGATGGCGTCGTGAAAAATGATATTTTGTTGGGAAAATGATGGTATATAAAGGGATCGTAATAAGTCCCCAAAATGATCTTCGATATATGCGATTTACCGACTTGCGTGCATTTTTAGTTAAATTTTCGATAATTATTTGGTTGAAACCTGTGTCGTAAAGTTTGCGGGTAGTTTCAGCTCCATCGTCCAAATCACTAATGGCCCAACGATGAAGCAACCATTTAATGGTTTCTTTGTTTTCAGGTTGTTTTCCTTTTTCAGTTTTTATACTGTCGATAATCACCAATTGACCTCCTGGTTTAAGTAGCCTGTAAGCTTCCTTGTATACATCAGCTTTTTCGTCGGCATGGCAAAAGCTCTCTACGCCAAAAACCAGATCGAAACTTTCATTTGCAAAATTAGTCAGGTTATAATCCTGAACGGAGAGGTCAATCAGGTGTTCCAGATTTGCCTCTTTTACGTATTTTAACCCTTGTCGGTATTGTGCCGAACTGAGTGTTATTCCTTTAACATGACAGGAATGGGTGTTTGCCAAATAAATAGCTGTTCCACCAACACCACATCCAGCATCTAAAACGTGAATGTCATCTTTATCATCGATAAAGCTGCCAATTTTTTTGTTTGTATTTTGAATGGCTTCATGAAGATTTTTGGTATCGGAATACCATAATCCATAATGTAATCCCTTACTTTTATTCAACTGCCAGCTCACTTTGTAGTGCATGAGTGTGTGATTGTAATATGTGGCGATCTCTTTTTTGGTAAACATTGCAAGTGATTTGGTTAACAAAGATAGTAAAGATTGAACCGACTCATTTATCCATTCACCGAAGCTCTTCCCCCATTGGCCTAAAACCCATTTACTCAGGGGCTTTTTCGTGGTAGTTTTGCTTCAGAAACACAGAAACTATAAAAGTTAAATGTCATGAAAACTCTACTCAAATACACTTTCGCCACTGCCTTGATCGCTTTCGCACTCAATACAAACGCCAATACCGTTACACCTCCAGTCATCACTCCCTTGTCAGAAGAAGCTTACATCGACGATATTCCTTTTAGTACGGAGAATATCTTTGATAGTCTGTTAGATGCAAGTCTGATTCAAGAGTTTGAACTGACAAATGAGGACTACATTCAAGATATTCCTTTCGACACCAAAATGGTAATCGATAGTTCAAATGAAAACATCAGTTCAGATTTTGATTTGGAAGAAGAACCTTATATCAACGATATTCCTTTCTCTACTGAAGCTATCGTAAGACAATAAACAATTTTCTCAACATAGCTCCCATAGCCAAAAAAGGTCACCAGCAATGGTGGCTTTTTTTTGATAATAATGATGGTCGAAGTCGTGTTTTAACTACTAGGGATAATCAAAAAGTTATTCTTGAATTTGATTTGGAAGGGTCACCGTAAAGGTAGATCCCTTTTCGGGTTCACTTTCAATATGTAGTTTACCTCCAAGTGATTCCAAATACTCCAATACCGTTGGTAAACCAAGTCCGGTGTTCTTTTTGTCAATCTGGCCGCCTCTTTTTATGGGAGTTTTATTGTAGATGCTTTCAATTACAGCCGCATCCATGCCAATGCCCTTATCAGTAACCGCCACCACCGCTTGATTGTTCTTCGTGTACGCAATTACCCTTACTATACCCTTGTCATAGCTGTATTTAATAGCATTCTGGATGATGTTTCTATAAATAAACTTACAGATATTGGCATCGTTTAGTAATGTGATATTGGGCTCAATTACCAAGCTGAAGCTCACATTATTGGTGTTTATTTCATAAGTTTTGGTAATGGATTTGAGGATCTCTTCCAGGTCAATTTTCTCCATTGTTTTGGCTGGTGATCTCTGAAATTGATTCATCCCCCAATACAAAAGATCTTCGAGCAAATCACTGGTTTGGTGGGCACTGTTAAGTAAATTCTTTTTTATTCTTTCCAGCACATCCGTTTTTAAGCAAAATTCCGGATCGTTTATTAGTATGGATGAGTTCAGTAATACACCTATCGAATTTCGTAAATCATGTGCCAAAATGGAGAAAAACTGATCCTTCTTTTTAATTACATCTTCCAGTTCCTTGTTGGTTTGTGATAATTCCTGTGTTTTTTCATCAACCAGCTTATGCAGAATAGCCTCTCTTTTTTTTAAGTATTTTAATCTTATGGATAGAATGAGAAGAATTAAAAGCAAGAGAATGGAGATGATCACAGCTGCTTTTAGCAAGATGTTTTGTTTTTTGGGAGCGTTAATAATGATGCTTTCCGCAGGAAGTTGGTTTTGTGAAACGCCAAATTTAGACATCTCATTGTAATCAAAAATATACTTATTTTCAATGTCGTTATACTGTTTCATTTCTTGTGAAATGCCCTTGTCTATGATCTCTTCTGCCAGCAGTCCGGCCTCTTTTCCCTGATCGAAACCATTGGTGATTCGCCCTCCAAATAAGCCTTTGTTGATGTAAAAATCCCAGGAACCAAAAATCGGAACTTTGCTAACGGCCCTTATTGCATTAATTCCTTTTCGGTAGGAAATAAAATTTCCTTCGTTATCACGATTGATAACCAATAGGTAAATGGCATAGGTGTCATCCAGCGATTTTACTTTGTCTTGTATGTTTTTAAGGTTGAAATCTGAAAAAATTTCAATATTAAGGTCTTTTTCAAATAGC
>JBFHGX010000143.1:0-10018 GCA_041582875.1 Bacteroidales bacterium
CGACTGTTGTATGAGCAATTTGATGGCTTTCTGGGTTTGTTCTTGGATGCCCAATCCAGGGCCAATTCCGATAGCAGTGAACGCATCAAGGTTTGGCATTTCAGAAAGATAGTGCTCATAACGGTCGATGCTCAACATGGCTTCGGGGCAAGCTGTTTGCATTATGGGGGCACCCCAACGGGGAACATGTGCATGGACAAGTCCGGCTCCCGATCGCAAGGCAGCTTGGGTGGTAAGGATGGCGGCGCCCATTTTGCCATATCCTCCTGCGATGAGCAATGCATGACCAAAAGTGCCCTTGTGCGCAAATTTTCTGCGTTTCTTTAACAGTGGAGTAACGTCTTCTGAAATCATGAAGAAGTTTTTGGTCGCGCTGTGGTTGATAAAATCGGGATGAAGTCCGATGTCTAAAATCTCCCATCTGCCCACAAAACGATCGTTTTCTGGGAACATAAATGCCAGTTTAGGGAATTGAAAACTTAGGGTATAATCAGCATTGATTATTTGGGTAGATGGATCGGAATGTTGATCGGCGAATAAGCCAGAGGGTATGTCCACTGCGATGGTAACTGCTTTGCTTTTATTGATGTGCTCGATTAAAACTGCGGTAAAACCTGAAGTGGGCTTGGTTAGTCCTGAACCAAAGATGGCGTCAACAATTAATTCGTCTTCAGTAATTTCGGGGAGAGGACTGTTGATGGATTGTTCAATGATTTGATATTTTTTATGTAGTTTTATACGCGCCAGGTTGGTTTCAAAATCGGCGGATGTTCGTTCGGAATACCTGATAATATAGGTTTTTACAGGAAAACCTACCTGGAGCAGAAAGCGCGACACGGCTAGTCCATCACCACCATTATTGCCCAATCCGCAAAAAACATGAATGGTTTTATCAGGGGGAGTATATCGGTGAAGTATCCAATCGCAAATGGATGAGGAGGCTCGTTCCATCAAATCGATGGATTGGATGGGTTCATGTTCTATGCTATATTGGTCAGCTTCGCGGACTTGTTCAATGGGAAAAATTTTCATGGTGTAAGCTTTTTTCAAAGCTACATATTATATCCGTTTGGAAGGAGTATGAAACTATGATTTTTTAAATTCCAATACGGTAATTTCGGGCAGCATTCCAATGCGACCGGGATAGCCAATGGATCCTAATCCTCGGTTAACGTACAAGTACCTGGGGTTGTTTTTATCCTGATAAAGTCCGGCCCAATATTTATATAGGTATTGGGCAGGGCTCCATTTTACATCTTTGGTCTCGATGCCAAACTGAAAGCCATGGGTATGTCCTGAAAGTGAAAGGTCTATGGGGTAGTTTCCTGGAACGATTACCTTTTCCCAATGCGACGGATCGTGAGTTAATAGCACTTTTACGTCTGCATTCTCAGTGCCAACGCTGGCATTTTCAATGTCGCCCAATTGTGGAAAGCGTGGATTATGTCCCCAGTTTTCAACTCCAATCAACGCGAGTGATCCATCGGAATTGTTTATTGTAATGTTTTCGTTATTAAGTAATTTCCATCCAATTTTACGGTAAAAATCATATAAATCGGTCATGTTTTGTTTTTTGGCCTCATCCGTTGGCCAGCTAACATAATTGCCATAATCATGGTTTCCCAGAATCGTATAAACGCCGTATTTGGCCTTTATTTTAGCCAGTGTTTTTCCAAAATCATTGGCTTCTTTGGTGGCATAATTGACTAGATCTCCGGTGAAAACCACCAAATCAGGTTGTTCATTGTTGATTAATTCAACCGCATTTTCCAAAGGTTTTTCTGATGACCAACTTCCCAGGTGCATATCGGAAATCTGTACAATTTTAAATCCTTTAAAACTATTTGGTAAATGGGGTAGGATGATGCGTTCGCGGATGATCTTAAACTGATACACCCATTTAAACATGCCAATGAACATGGTGCTCATAACCAATCCTCCTGAGAGAAATCCCAAGTATTGTAAAAATTTGCTCCTGGAAATTCCTTTTTCAGGATTATCTGCTTGAATTTCTTTGCGGCCTTCTTTTTTTGATAACGTGAATAACCGATCGATAATCCGAATGAAATCTGCGAGCAATAGAAAAATGATCGGTAATATTTTAGCTGTGTAGAATACCAAAATAAAGCCCAATAAATAGGTTCTGATTGTGTTACTCCAATCGATGAGCGGGATTGTCGCTGTAGCGGATACAAAAATAAACAACAGGATAAGTGGGAGCCAGTATAGAAATATAATGCTTAGGCGCAACCAATTACGGTAATTAAAAACTTGTTTTTTTACGGAACTCCATAAATACAGGTCTGCCAAAATCAATAAAACCAGAAAGAGATATTGCCCGGCATAAACTGGTAGGCTTGTGCGAAAAACAACATATCCGCCAAGGAGCAATAAGGGGATTAGGAAATAGCTGAGGTGTAGTTTTTTTAGAAGTTGCCGCATCATCATAGTTAAGTGAACAACGGCAACTTCCTTTGATTATTGCGCGCTGTTTTCTTTAATAAAGTTAACTAACCCTTTGGCTTTGAAAATATTCATCAGCTTTTCGGGAAGCGCGGCAAAAGTAAAACTTTTATTGCCAACGGTTACTATACCTTTTTCAAAATTAATGTTAATTTCATCTCCGGGCTGGTAAGCTTTTACTGCTTCTGGCAATAGAATAATGGGTAAGCCTTGATTTACAGCTGATCTGTAAAAAATTCTATTTACTGATCCGCAAATGACAGCCTTAACTCCTGCATGTGCCAACCCTACCGCTGGATGTTCACGTGAACTGCCACAACCAAAGTTGTCGCCGGCCACGATAATATCATCTGCCTGTACCTTTTTGGTGAAATTAGGATCAAAACCCACAAAAAGATGCTCCATAATCTTTTCTGGTTCAGAACTCAAAACGCTGTATGTGAGATTTCCGGCAAACATTTGGTCTGTGTTGAGGTTGTTGGCATCAGCATAGTTCCATACATTTCCCAAACGGCGGTTGTCGCTTTCTTCGATGGTAACAGTATTGGTCTGCTCGATGGAGTAGGGGAATTTGTCGTTGGAGTTGATTCCTCTGGGGTCAACAATTTCGCCGGCTAGCGCTGAGTAGGCCACTGTAGCTGGTGAAGCAAGGTAAACGAAGGATTCTTTGTTGCCCATGCGACCTTTAAAGTTCCTATTCGCTGTGGAGATAACATGGTAACCGTCGGCGGGTATGCCTTGACCTGTTCCTAAACATGGGCCACATGAAGCTGCCAACACATTGGCTCCAGCTTCGAGTAAAGTTTCGATAATCCCTTCCTTCATGGCCTGAATATAAATGTCCTGTGAAGCAGGAACCACTAAAAACTGAAACCCCATGGGGATTTTTTTACCCTTAACGATATCGGCAACAATCTGTAAATCTTCAAATCGACCATTCGTACAGGTTCCTACAAGAGCTTCGTGGAGTTTGGTTCCGGCTACCTCGGCAACAGCCTTTACATTGTCAACATGATGTGGTGCAGCCACTACAGGGAATATTTCCCCTAAATCGATGGTGATTTCTTTCAGGTAAGTAGCACCTTCGTCAGCCCAAACGCCTTCGGTTTTTTCACCCAGCCAGGCTTCCAAGACTTCGTCATTGGGGAAAACAGCATTCTTAGCCCCCATTTCTGAAGCCAGATTGGTGAGTGTCATCCGTTGATCGATACTCAGGGTTTTTACTCCTTCTCCATGGTATTCGATGGACATGTAATCTGCCCCGCTGGAGCCAATCATACCAATGATCCACAAACTCAGGTCTTTGGCGTAAACGCCCTCATTAAGTTTTCCGGTCAAAGTAATTTTAATAGATTCGGGAACACGGAACCATGTTTCACCTACTTTCCATAATCCTGCTGATTCAGTGCGGTCAATTCCTGCTGCGAAGGCATTGAAAGCCCCGGCTGTACATGTGTGACTATCGCTTCCCACGATGATCATCCCTGGTTTGGCGTATTCGGCCATAATTTGATGACAGATACCTTTCCCTGCGTCATGAAATTTGTTGATGCCCTGTGATCTAACAATCTGACGAATGGTTTCGTACTGGTTTGCCAGCTTGGCTGTGGTTGGAGGAGCATTGTGATCCAAAACAATTAACAATTGGTCGGGGTCGTTTACTTTGTCACCGCCCATTTTTTGAAAAGTGCTAAAAATGCTTGATGTATTGTCGTGGGTGAGAATGATATCAGGTCGAGCAAATACGATGCTTCCTTTGGGTGCGTCAAATATTTTTTCTGCAAAAGTTCTTTTTTCCATGGCTGTATGTGTTGAATATTTTTTGGTCAAATGATATTGATAACAACAGTTAGTCACTTTTTTCAGACAAAAATATAGGATATTTCATCAGGTTTAACCTGAAATGGATTGAAGGAGATAAATTGAAATCAATCTAAACAGCTGGGGGATTATGAGGGCATTCTGTTTGTTATATCTAGTGATTCAGTGTGTTATGTTATTTTGGTTTTGTTTTTAATTTTACTGTCGCATCTCTCTATTTTTTATCAGTTTGTTGTAAAAGGGTGGATTTCTAAAAAAAGACAAAAGTTTCACATAAGTACGTAAAATAAACGACGAAATGTTTGGACATATCAAACAAAATATTACTTTTGCAGCCTGTTTTGGAGGGGTGGGTGAGTGGCTGAAACCACCAGTTTGCTAAACTGACGTACGGGAAACTGTACCGGGGGTTCGAATCCCCCTCCCTCCGCCAGCCATCAAAGCAAAAGTAAGAAAACCACCGTTAAACTCAATGTTTACGGTGGTTTTTGCTTTTGGGGTGGTGCAGGAAAAAGCATTTCAAAGCAGAAAATCGGTGGACTTGTAGGTGGACATTGTTTTTTTTGTGTTTAGTCCACCTGTGTTGAGTGTTATGCTCTGCTGTGCAGTCCATTGCTTAGAACTTCTTTGCTCTAATCAAATATTTTTGTAACATAAAAGTAGAGCTATGGAAAGAGCAACATTTATTGTTTTGTTTTACATTAAACGGACAAAGAAACTCAAAGACGGAACTTCTCCTATCTATGTAAGGGTCACAGTTAATGGTCAAAGAACTGAGTTTGGAATGCAGCTGAGCATCTTGGAGACTGCATGGAGTAAGGACAAAGGACGTGCAATTGGATCCTCTAAAGAATCCAAGATGCTAAATGCTAGCATTGAAACGGCTTATTTAAAACTCCATGAGAAAAGGGTGGAAATGGAAAGGTCAGGTATTGAAGTAACTGCCCAAAGGATTAAAAATGAATATTTTGGTATTAATGAAAGTCGAAGGACCCTTCTTGAGGTTTTCAACGAGCATAATGATCGTTGTAAAAGTCTTATCGGAATTGATTTTGCACAGGGAACTTATGAGAGATATGTAGCATGTCTTGCACATATAAAGCGGTTTATGACTTTTATGTATCACAAAAATGATATACCTATAGCGGAGGTTACGCAAGTGTTTATCAGGGATTTTGAATTTTACCTTAAAACAGAAAGAAAATGCGCGAATAATACAACCGTTAAATACCTCAAAAATTTTAAAAAAATTATTCGTATTGCACTGGCTAATGGTTGGCTAAAAGTTGATCCTTTTTCTAATATTAAGTACCACCTGGATGAGGTCGACATGGATTTCCTTACTGAGCAGGAACTGCATGTTTTGTTAAATAAAGAGCTTAAAGTTGAACGGCTCCAACAGGTTAAAGATGTTTATCTGTTTTGTTGTTTTACAGGATTGGCTTTTGTGGATGTTAAATCCCTCGTTTATTCTGATATCCAAAAAAAAGATGGAAAGTTGTGGATCAAAAAGCGCAGACAAAAGACCAAAAACTGGTGTAACATCCCCATGCTGGAACCGGCTATACATATTATGAATAAATATAGAAGCCACCCTTTGTGCCAAAAAAACGGGACAGTTCTGCCTGTTCTAACCAATCAGAAAATGAATGCTTATTTAAAGGAGATTGCAGATGTTTGTGGTATTAAGAAGAATTTGAGTACCCATACTGCACGCCATACTTTTGCTACCACCGTGACGCTGGCTAACCAAATCTCGATAGAGGTTGTTTCAAAAATGTTGGGCCATTCCAGTATCAACATGACAAAGAAATACGCTCGTGTGGTGGATGATCTTATTAATAAGGACATGACCAAGATTTATGGGAAGTATGAACATGCCGAGGTTTAAAAAAATTCGAAAAGGCTGCTTCAATCCAAAGCGGCCTTTTTTATTGGTAGTCCTTCCTGCTTATCTTATTAATTTGTAGTTGCCGGTTTAATTACCTTTCCTTTTACACTCAATTATCCGATCAAATTATTTCAATAAATCTTGAATTTTTCTTCAATTTCGCTTGCGCATTGCCACAAAAATCGCTTGACCCGCTTAGCATCCAATTTAACGTAGTGGAACCGGGAAATGCAAGGGCGGCGGAAATTGGGAAGGTTTTTGGCGGGTAAGCCCTGACGCCGTTTATATATCCTTGCATTTGCCGGTGGAACGAGTATGTTTGCAAAGCGGGTAAAGGGATGGCTACATAAGTCCTGAATGACTTATTTGGGACAATTGGTTAAAGTGAGCTACAAAGCCTTTTTACAGATTATCTTCTGAACGACAATTGCCAATAAATACCTACAAATAAATCCTTGTTGAGGATATCGTAGGATAGGGAATATACTTTCTTTTTTGATTGCAACATGATAGAAGGGACCAAACTAAATTGGTTTGGATTTCGACCAATGGTTATACCCAAATAAACTTTGTTTGATGTTGGTTGGGATACCTCAACGATACTTGTTTGAAGGATGGTCTTTGGGTAAAGGGTTATTTGAGGTTGCCGGTATATGATGTGGTTTTTTGAAACGGTATCAAGGAGGATAATGAGCGCGTTTGAGTCATTTTGCAGCGTGTCAATATAAAAGTACCTAGCGAAGTAGTCAGTAAGAATTTGATTGGTGTCTACTGAATGCCAACGCCATTTGATGCTGCTTGTATCGGTGTAAATTGGTTTAGGAATGTAATGATGGATAGTTTTAAAGATGGTGTCGTGGATAGTATCGGTGGTAGTTTGGATATCAATGATGGGTTTTTGCTCTGGAGTGTATTTGTACTGAAGGAAGAGCAACAGGAGAAGGATGGTGATGATGATGTAGGGAATGGATTTCATAGCTAGAAAAAAGAGACAAGAAAAAAGTTTGAGGGCTATTGAACATTCCTTTCGAAGTGTGGAGCGTCATAGAAATCTTTGAAGTGGCCTCCCCATCGGTTGAGGGGATCGAGGGATTCCCAGTATTTACCAAGTTCTTCCACCAGAGGATCAGTGTAGGTTAGTACTCCTTTGATGAAGAAATTGAAATCTACTGCGAGCCGTTTTAGGTGGTTGCTTTGCATGGTACGGGTGCGTTTATTAACGGAGATTAGCTCCAGACGGTAGTCTTCCACTCGGACGGATTTACCATGAAAATAGAGTTCTTGTTGTTCCATGGTGCGGTAGGCTTCGCCCATTGTTAGGTTGATCCCGAGACTGTTTGCTTTGAGGATGAGCAGGGCTATGTTTTGGGTGAAGATTTGCTGGTGATGGGAGAGTTTCATAGGAAAGGCTTTTAGCTGTTCGCTGTTAGCTTTTGGCTGGCTGACGCGAGCGTAATCATTTGACTTCTTTGAGGATTTGTTTGATGTCGGTCATGATGACTTTTTGGTCGGATTTGATTTCTTTGATGGAGGTTCGAATAAGCTCGACATCCTTTTCGTGATAGGACTGAACCTCAACAATCTTTTTCTCGTTGGTTTCGACTTTTTCAGAAACAATTCCGGAGGTGTGGTACATACCAACAAGACCAATAATGGAGGCAATGATGAGAGTGGTGGCGATGCTACCAAACCATTTGATAAAATTAGATTCCTGGTTACTCATGACTTAATGTTTTTGATTTGGATTCGAGAAAACTTTGGTAGGATTTTTCACCTGAAGAAAATGCCAGTAGAGTGATGATGATGGGCAAACTTTCGCCAACAGTGACTACCTGAAAGAATACACTTGCTAACGCTATAGCCATAGCTGTGATAGCAGCCAGAAAAGTCTTGAGTCTGGTTGAGCTTTTATTACCCTTGGCATCCTCAAAGAATCCAGATTTAATTGTTGAAGTGGTTGTTTTGTTGTTCACGGGAAAAAAGGTTTAAAAAAAAGCCCCCGGGAAATACCCGGAGACTTAAAAATGAAAAGAGTGATCCTATTTTACAATGCTGGTTAAGTCAGCACCGGCTTTGTATTTCACAATTTTCTTGGGCTTGCCTGCCAAAATTTGACTGGCATCGGAAGTCACCACATGGAGTGCTGTTTGGGCACCTACCCAGTCTGATGGCACAGTTACAGAAGCGGAACCTACACCACGTGCAGCAACATCAGTGAAAATCATGGCCTTGTTGGTATCGCAATTGAAAATTACGAAAGTCAACAGGCTGGCCAATTCATCAGCATCTACTGTCGCCGGATCCCAGGTAATATCCATCACCTGATCATCCTGACCGGTTAATGTCACATTTTGAACAGTGCTGCCAACAAAATCGCAAAGCACCACCAACGTATGATCCAGCACAGGGGGTTCACCCACGAATGCATTTTTTACGTTGATACTGGTGATTTTGTTGTAGGGTGACATTTTTGTCAAACTGCCAGCATACACCTCATTGATGAGGGGAAGTACTTGTCGGATGAGGTCAACAATAGTGGAAAACTTGTTTCGCTGTTTTACCTGTCCTTCGGTTCGGGGGTTTTTCACATCCATGGCTTTGGTGCGCATGGTGTTGTTCCCAAATTGTTTTGAGAACACTGCAGTACCAAAAGCCTTTTTGGTTCTGCCGGTAATTGGATTTTGTACAATTGCCATTTGCTTGTTTGTTTAAATGATTATTACTAAAAATGGGACTTGATACGGAGTTGATACGGACTTTATACCTTCTCTCAATCAATCCGGGACTAATATAGTGTAAATCACGCAAAAGTCAATGGATGGTACTGTATAATAATGTGTTATGTGTGATTATACATGAAATTGCTTTGGATTGCGCTGTACTGATTTCTAATTATGATATGGTTTTACATTATAGGAAGTGATTGAGTTCGGAGAGCATTTTGGGGTGGTGGTCGGGGAGATGATGGTGGACAGCGTGTGTGGGCGTATGGGTGAGTGATGGCAATAATGAACTGTGTGTGTTTTTGGGGGGGCAGCTATTGAGCCAGCTGCCGTTTTTATTTCACGGCATGTTGGTGAAGTGGTGCCAGCGGGAAGGGGTTTATTATGGACAGCACTTACGCATACCTGAAGAGGGTTTTGATTTGAAACCGGATGTAATACTGCATGAACCGGGTGAACGAAAGTATAGCGGACGTTGCATAAATGAGGATTTGGCTGTGTGCTTATGTGGGGTGACGAATTGGCTGACAGTGAGGTACGAGCTGTCGGCTAATGAGGAACTAAGGCTTGCAGGGCAGATAGGATAAGCTTACAGACAAATTGGAATGTTGCGTAGGAAGCGTTACTGAGTGAGAACGGGGAAGGCTGTATGGGATTATTGGTGGATGGGTGATGGTGGTTAGGGGTTGGGAAGGCCTTGGCTGTTGGCTTTTGGCTATTGGCCGGCTGAGCGTGAGTATTGGGACGCGGATGGGGATAATTTGAAAATGGGCTGGGCGCGGGAAGGCTTTTTAGCTTTTGGCAGTTTGAAGTTCAAAGGAAAGAAGCGTGATTTTATTTGAACAGGTTTATATATTCAGAAAAGATGAAGATGCGGTTGCGTTTAAAGCCTGTCATTTCGTTTAAAATACCAAGTTTTATGAAATCATCAATCATGCGCAGGGCTGTAGAAGGATTTACCTCCAGAATATTTGCTACATCAGTACTGTCGATTATGGGGCGACCATAAAGCTGGTTCAACAGTTGCTGAGCTGTTTTTGTCTTTTTTCCCAATGTAACAATCTTTTGTTGTTCGATTTGCGAACGCAGGGTGATAATCTTTTTGAATGTATCGATAGAA
>JBFHGX010000144.1:0-9919 GCA_041582875.1 Bacteroidales bacterium
ATCCGATGTCGGATTTGGGTAGGTGTTGATGGCATCTTTTTCGAAAAACATTTCACTGGTGGAAGTAATAAACGAAAGAGGGACAAGGTTTCCGCCGGAGGGTAATGCTACCCACAAACCAAAGGCTGGTCCGTTTTCGTTGTTTTCAGGAGCTAAAAATCCGGAAGCAACTACAGTTAACGCGGTGTTTTCCAAAAGTAGGTCGGCAAGTGGGGCTTCGTAAACAGCCACAGTTGACATGCCGCTTTCATCCGTAATGGTGAGTTGGTAATTCGCGGTTGGAAGCTCTAAGTAGCCATTAAAGTCACCATACATCAGGTTGTCGATAACAGTGCCTGCTCCAACTCCGGTTTCAACAATGTCTACAGTGGGCGCATCGGTGGAGCCATGGAATACCAGTAAATCTGTTTGTCCGGCCATGGAAGATTGCTCGCGGCCCATGCCATAAGCATAAATATCAAAAGGTTGTGCTGGGCTGTAACCGCTAGGACTAACAATTCCGTTGGCAATCAACACGTAGGTTTCATTTTCTTCCAGGGTGTAGTTTTGCGACCAAATGGGGTTGTCCGGATTTTGACTGTCGCTTCCTTTAATAGAAATGGTGAACTCTTCGCCTGCAGGGGCATCAATAAAAGGAGAGGCTGTTCTGAACATAAAATCATCCAGTAGCAAGGTGTTGTCTAGCCAAACATCTACCACTTCAGCAGCTGCATCAGCCGAATTGTGAATGACCTGAACGCGGGCTGTTCCCATCATTTGAGGATGTAGAGGAAGTTCAATCAGCTGACCGCCAGAAGATAATGCTACCCAAAGACCAAAGGTCTGGCCATCGCTGTTTCTGGAGGTATCCAAAAAGCCGGAAGCTACAGTTACAATGGCTTGATTTTGTAATCCAAGGCTGGCCAAAGGAGCGTTGTAGGCAACTACAGTATTTTCACTTGATTCATCTTTGATCTCGAGAATATAGTCTGAAGTAGGTAACTCCAAATATCCTTCAAATTCTCCATAGCTTAGGTTGTCTACCAGAACTTCAGATTCTGCTTCTTCCGGAACGATATCTATCGTGGGAGCATCTGTGGCGCCATGAAAAACAAGTAGGTCGGTATAGTTTGACATATTGGCTGATTCCCGTCCCATATCAAATACATATATATCAAAGGGTCTGGCAGGTACATATCCGTCAGGACTAACAATGCCATTGGCAATCAAAATGTAGGTTTTATCTTCTTCCAAAGCGTATGTTCTCGACCAAATCGGATTCAGTGCATTCTCGCTGTTGGCATCTTTAATGGTTAAAGTGAACTCTTCTCCTGCAGGTACGTCAACAAAAGGAGTGGCGGTTCTGAAGCTAAAATTGTCGATAAGGAGCTCATTGTTCAACCATACGTCTACCATTTCGGCTGCAGCGTCTGCAGAATTGTGAATCACTTGAACACGCGCTGTAGGAGTGTAAACAATTGGTAATTCAACCAAATTTCCTCCTGAAGGAAGAGCAACCCACAAACCAAAGGATTCGCCATTGCTGTTTAAGTCAGGATTTAAAAAGCCTGAAGCTACCGTTACTATGGCTTGATTTTGTAAACCAAGTGTTCTGAGTGGTGCACTGTATTGAACAATGGAGTTGGTGCCTGTCTGGTCTCTCACATCCAAAATGTAATCCGCAGTGGGGAGTTCCAGGTAACCTTTGAATTCGCCATACATGAGGTCGTCAACAACTGTAGTGTTTACCACTTCTATTTCGGCAATATCTACTGTGGGGGCATCGGTGGATCCATGAAAAACCAATAGATCGGTAGTTTCTGCTTCGTTAGACATTTCACGTCCAAGGGCATATACATAAATGTCAAAGGGTTTTACGGGTTCGTACCCGATATTGGAAACAATCCCATTGGCAACAAGTACATAGGTTTGGTCTTTTTCAAGGGTGTATTCTCTTGACCACACTGCAGGTGTGGTAATATCACTGTCGGGGCCTTTTATGGAAATGTTAAATTCTTGTCCGGCAGGCGCATCAATAAAGGGAGAAGCTGTCCGGAACTTAAAATCGTCAATTAATAAAGTGTTATTGAGCCATACATCAACAGTTTCAGCTGCCATGTCGGCGGAGTTATGAATAACTTGTACTCTAGCAGTAGAATTTTGTGCCACGGCGGTGATGCTTGATGAGCCAATCATGATGGCCAGAAGCATGGTGTAGATTTTAGTGAGATTAGTTTTCATCGTCGTATTTTTTAAAGTGTAATGTTATTTTATGATTTTAGTGGTAGTTGTATGTTTTTAATTAGTTAGCCAGTGGTGCAAGACCACCGACTAACTAAAATCACATTTTGATAATTAATTGGGGAGCAATACCTGATTAATCACGTGGATTACTCCATTAGTAGCATGGGTATTTACAGCAACAATATTGCTGGTTTGATTTATGGTGAAGTTCATGGTGTCAACTTGAAGTTTCTGACCCTGAGCTGTTGGAAGTTCGCTGTTGGTGTCTACTGCCATAGGTAGATCTTTGTCGTAGGCCCGTGCCGGAACAACATGGTAGGTGAGTACATTGATAAGTAGTTCCAACGGGATGTCATTCAGGCTGTTCCAGTCCATGTTGCTGTCGAGCAAGGCTTGAAAGGCAGCATTGGTGGGAGCAAATACGGTAAAAGGACCGTCACTGCTTAATACGGTGAGCAGGTTTTGCTCAGGAGTTCCTTCATCAGCTGTGCGCTGCAGAGCAGCTACAAGTGAGGTGAATTCTCCATCAGAAGTCAAAGCTACAGCTGTTTCAACTAAATTTCCTGAAGGAGGTAGGAGAACGTTGTCAATGACATGAACAACACCTGTACCCGATTCAATGTCAACGGCTGTAATTTCAGTATTGCCATTGATGTAGTTTCCTCCAGAGGTTAATGAGAAAAAGATATTATTGCCATTAACGGTTGCGGCATCAGCTGGGATTTCACTACTCATTACTTTGGCGCCAACAACATGATAGGTGAGCACTGCAGCTAGAGTTTCAGTATCTATGTCAGCTACATTGATGCCGGCGGCGCTAAAAGCATCGTTGGTAGGCGCAAATATGGTCAGGTTGGGAGTGGTTAAGAGGGTGTTTACCAAATCAGCTTTTACCGCTGCACTTACAAGCGTGCTAAAGTTTTTGTTGAAAAAAGCAGGTTCCAGTATCGTGTTGACAAATTGAGCGATAGATTCAGGTACCAATACCTGATCAACAGTATGGATTATACCATTGGAAGCTTCCACATCGTATGGCATTTGCACGGCAGCGTCATTCACCATGATGCCATTCATCGTGCTTAACATGACATTGGTTCCTCCTAAGGTAGCCACATCTCCATCACTAATTTGTGATGACATCACGTTTCCACTGACTACATGATAAAGCAAAATTTGGGTAAGCACATCTTCTGGTACATCATTAATGTCGGTTTGACCGATGGCTTGAAGTAGATTAGCGAATGCTTCATCTGTGGGAGCAAAAACGGTAAAAGGTCCGTCTCCCTGGAGGTCATCTACCAAATCGGTAATGGTTAGTGCGGTCGCCAACGAATTAAATCCGTTTGCTTGAGCCAGCTCAACGATGTTGTTTTTTTCAACTGCTGTAGGGGTGTTATCGTCGTCGTCTTTGTTACATCCTGCGAAGGATATCGTAGCAGCTAATATGGCCAATAAAAAGAGTTTAGTTTTCATTTGAGTGATTTTTAGTTAGTGACTAATTATTAGTTTTAAATAGTTCGACAAAATAACAACAAATATTTTAATTGACCAAGAAAAAAGTAATAAAAGTTGTACAAAAAGTGATGTTTCCCTAATTTTCAGTGGAATATAGTGTGATTATTTTGAAAATATGTCTATTTTTGCACCAAAATAATTAGACATGAGCAACTATTCAGTGGCACAAGTAGAGGCCATAACCGGTATAAATGCCCACACATTAAGAATATGGGAACGACGCTATGCATTTTTGAATCCCATGCGTACGGAAACTAATATTAGGTTCTATAGCGATAAAGAGCTTCGTAAATTGCTTAGTGTATCTATGTTACAGCGACACGGTTACCGGATTTCTAAGTTGGATAAGATGGATGACCAGGAAATTGGTGAGGCTGTTGAAGCTATTTTGGCCAGTTCTCCATCGTTGAATGAGGACGAGATAAGTAATCTTGTGATAAGTATGCTAACATTTGACGAGAGTAAGTTCGACAAAATATTCCAGCGGCAAATTATCCAAAGGGGACTTTTGGATACTGTGGTCGAAATTATTTATCCTTTCTTGTATAAATTAGGTGTGTTGTGGGGAGCCAGTAAGGTGTTTCCTGCGCAAGAGCATTTTATCTCCAACCTAATCAGGCAAAAACTAATTTCCAGCATTGATGCTCTGCCCATTCCTCCTGCAACCAATCCTACCCTAATGATGTTTCTGGGAGAACAAGAACACCATGAAATTGGTCTGTTGCTCTCATCCTTTATAGCTCGAAAATGCGGATGGCGGGTTATTTACCTGGGACAAAATGTCCCCACTGAGGACATTCATGAGGTGATGACACTAGTGCATGTGGATTACCTTGTGACCATGATTGTAAGTCCGCAAACCAACGACATCAACCCATTGTTTAAAAAATTGATTGAGCTCACCGGCATTCCCATCATCCTTTCAGGAAAGCAGGATTATGTGGACCATGTGGAGAATAATCCCAAAATAATCAAATTACATAGCCCGAAAGAGTTGAATGATTTTTTGGCTGGTCATAAACTATAGAAAGGCATATTGCTTTTACCGACACAATTCATGACTTAGCCCCACACTCGTGCTCATTTGAACGCACTAGTAACGAGGGTGCATGAATTTCACCCAACTTTTGTAGCCTCCTCTCGTGCCTTTCTTCGGTGTAAATACCGACGATACCTAATCTTTTTATCCAAACACTTATTCAAGCCTATTGATGTTGTTTTTTTTACAGAAAATGGAATCGATTATTGATCGCGTATTGATTTTAATCATACTTTTATACCAGCGATAAACTCCGACACACAACCTGATGAAAAATGGCAAGTTCCCCGTATCCGGTTATAGTCGTTTATACACTGATATAGCGCTGAATGTAAGTTGTTTGGTAGAGTTAAAAAAACAGCGCTCGTTGTGATGTGGTTGGGGATTCGTGGGTATTTAAAGTTGATAGGTATATATGAAAAACTTTTAACATGAGAAATGTAATATTTGTTATTTTCTTATTCTTGTCGAACACAATTTGCTCTCAGACAACATTTGAGAAAAGGTTTGTAATAAATTCTTATTCTGCATCTAATTCAATATTACAAGAAATTGATGAAGGATTTATTGTATTGGGAGATGACAGGCAAAATAAAGATGAGCTACATCAAGATATAGTCTTGCTTAAACTTGACCATTATGGTGAATTGATATGGTCAAGTCATTATGGTTCTCAATATGATGATTATGGAAATGAAGTGAAGAAAACTTTTGATAAAGGTTACATAATAATAGGATCAACAGCGAGTAATCCTTCTGATATTGATGTTTATGTTATCAAAACGGATTCACTGGGAAATTTAATCTGGGAACGCAGATTTGATGTCTTAGATAAAGATATTGGATATTCTGTAATACAAACTATTGATTCTGGTTATATTATTACAGGAAAATCAACAAGTCCTAATGGACCAAATACTAATCATCATTTGTTAATAATGAGGTGTGATAAAAATGGAGATTTAGTTTGGCAAAAGGTATTTGCTAATACTTACGAAGGAGGTAGGTCAATTATTCAATCTCAAGATAGTTGCTATTTTATTTGTGGATATACAAAACCGAGTAATGGAGACAATTCCAATATACTATTACTCAAAATAAATTCTGAAGGAGATTCATTATGGTCGAGGAACTTTGGCGGTCCTTTGAAAGAATTCGGCACTTCGATTATACAACTTGAAAATAGTGATTTAATAATTACAGGTTATAAAGCTGACACAATTAGTATAAATAATGCTGATAGTTATTTCATCAAAACTAATGTTAATGGAGATACTATTTGGACACGGACACTTGATGTTGCTGGTTATGATATCTCTACTTCGGTTGAAATAACCAATGATGATAACCTGGTTTTTACGGGATATGGTGAGATGAAAGAATTCAATAGCAAAGATGTTTACATGGTGAAGATGTCATTTGACGGAGATACAATCTGGAAGAAATGCTATGGTGGTCCGAAAAGTGAATACGGAAATTCAATAAAACAAACAATAGATAATGGGTATGTGATTTGCGGTGTCGCATTTGATTTTGATACTCTTCAACCATTTAGTCGCGGAATCTATATCATAAAGACTGATGAAAATGGAAATGTTTTACACTCAAGTATTAGCGAAAGTAAAAAACTACAATTTGAAATATATCCAAATCCATCTCGCAACAAATTTATTGTAAAAGCATTTGAACCGATTTCTAAAATTGAGATAGTAGATATTATGGGAAGTTTAAAATACTATCAGGATCTGGAATCTGAAGTAACTGAATACGAATATTCAGGAAAAAATTTAGAAAGCGGTATTTATATTGTTAGGGTTTCAATTGGTGTTTCTGAGTTGTCAAGAATCTTAATTGTTGAATAGAAATAAATATGCCAGTTAGCTTCGGCAAATAGCGCATGCCGGGAAAGGTTGCCAAAACGAAAATGAGAAGTAAAATGAAATGCTGAAAACATTACAAAAATTAACCGAAAAAAGGCACCCCCACACTCGTGCTCTTTTGAACGCAGCGTTAACGAGGATGCAAGCATTTCACCCAGTTGTTGTAAGCCTCCCTGTATTCTTTACCCGAGTTGGAAAAACCAACGAAAATATCCTGGCCATATTGATACAATAAGACCAAGGGAGTAACTAGCCCTCAAACTCCGCTCGTAAGTATTTGCAACACGTACGCCAGTCCCCAACTTTCGCAATACCCTTTCTGTATTTTCCGGAACTACCGAAAGCCAGCGAGTCTGACTCGTCCTGATTATTAGTCTAAAGTCTGCCAACAGACCTGATGCCACATACCCCTGCAATGACTAAGAACAAAAAAATGCTTATGTTTGAATGAATATTGTCTTTCATTCATACCAAATAGTCATCAAATTATTAAAAAAAATACTGCCCTTTAAGAATACGCTATTTCTTGTTTCTATCCTGTTGCTAATGACGGCATGCGACACCCAGCCTGTACAAACAGTTCCTAAAAAGATTCATGAAGTGAATGATATTCATGACATTGATTCATTGGTAATCCCTTACGATTATACCAGTGTTGTCTCGTTAGCTGACCTTCCTGTTGATGAAAAAAAACAAAAATTTGTAGACATGATTTTGCCTGCTATTCTAACAGCAAGGGCAGAACTGAAGCACACACAAAATGAAGTCAGGGCATTGATTTCAAAGGATACTTCTAAGCTTTCCGGACACGATAAACGTTTTCTTAAAAAATTACTTACTAAATATAAGTCTGACGATTTTGATGAGTTATTGAGTAAATTAAACACGCATCCAAACAGCATTGTTTTGGCTCAATCGGCTGTAGAAAGTGGATGGGGAACTTCACGCTTTTTTTTGGAGGCCAATAATGTTTTTGGTATGTGGTCATTTAATAAAAATGATGACCGCATTGTGGCCAACAGCGACCGCGATGGTAAATATACTTACTTGAAAAAGTATCCAAGTTTATCGAAATCCATCGAGGATTATTTCCTTACCATCAGCAACGGACCCTATAGTGATTTCAGACATCAGCGAAAGGAAGTGAATAACCCTTATGTACTGGTAAATAATCTTGAGAATTACAGTGAACTGCGCGGATATTATGTGAAAAAGCTCCAGCTGATAATCAAAATGAATGAGTTTACCCAATACGACAATTACCAGATTGACCCCAACTATTTGAACAGAGACAGCCTGTCCTTAGAAATTGTAACAGAGAAATTTGAATTTGAGTTTGAGCAATTAGAAGAAGAGGTGATGGACTCCGTGATGCAAGATATTGTGCATGAGGACAGCCTGTTTGATGAAACGCAAGAAATTGAACAATCAAAGCCTTCGGATACGAAAACAACCCAAGGACTGAATGATACCAAACGCGATCCTGTCGTAAGTGACTTGCCTGATTTTGGCCGGATTAAAAATGTGAATAAAAAGAAAAGACAGTTTTTTGCCTATATGAAGAAACCTATAGATGCTGAAAATGAGCGCTTGCTTGTTGAAAGGAAATTCGTTGTTGACATGCAGACAAAATTTAACAACAACATTGAATTTACAGAAGATGAAACAGTCAAGCTTCAGGAAATGGTGGTGCGCTACCGTGTGAATTATACTCATCTCAACAAAGCAAAATGCTACAACGACCTGTTGTTACATGTAGATATTATTCCTACCGAACTGGCATTGGTACAGGCAGCTCTTGAGTCGGCATGGGGCACGTCCTATTTTGCAAGAAAAGCAAATAACATCTTTGGCCAATGGTGTTTTACGCCCGGTTGTGGTATTGTTCCCAAAAGACGTCCCAAAGGTGAAACGCATGAAGTTGCTGTATTTGATAGTGTAAGCTTATCCGTGCGTTTTTATATGCAGTTTCTCAATTCACATCCCCTGTTTAGTAAACTCAGAAAAGCAAGGTCGAAGAACCGCAGGAATAATGAAGCACCAGATCCCATAAGTATGGCGGGTGGCCTCGGAGCCTATTCTGCCAGGGGCAATGACTATATTAGTGAACTCCGAAGCATGATTGTTACCAATAAACCCTACATGGGATTGGAATAAGTCTCCTGCTTCAAGTCATATTATGCAGTCTTTAATACCAAAACCAATGAGCCTTTGATTTTTGTTCCACCTTTTCCCTGATGTCGTGCTCCGGAGCGTGTTTAGCAATAGTGCATCCGGTAGCAAAAATCCCCTTGCCAGACCAAGATAACAATTGGTGTAATTCAGCTAGTTGAACCATCTCTGTATTAAGACAAAAATTAGGCACTTATTGAATTAACCAGGAAATGGCGGCATTTTCGTCGTCAAATAGTTCAATGTCGTATCCGTTTTTTTTTGTAAACTTTACAGAAAAGGAATTTGCATTAAACGATTCAGTTAGTGTGTCAATAAATGCTATTTTGATATGTTTTTTGACCCCAAATTGTTCTAACGACCTGGATACATCATAAGAAGACATCCGAGATATTGACCCTGTCAATTTTGAAATAATCAATAGCTTCTTTGTTTCATTATCATCACAATATTGGGCAATTTTAAACCAGGCCATAGCTCCGTCTATGTCCTGTTGAGATTTTCTTTCGCCATTTACAATAACTTTCGTAAAGGAGCTTTCCTCGGTAAAATAAACCTCATACATACCCAATTCATTTTGATTAACAAACATAGCAAAAAACAGGTCAGAAAAACTAATTCTTTGGAGAATTTTTCTATCAATTCATTGAAAATGATAAAACAAAAAAAGAGCCTGAAATCAGACTCTTTTCCTTTACTTTTGTCGGAGTGGCCCGACTCGAACGGGCGACCACTTGCACCCCATGCAAGCATGCTAGCCAACTGCACCACACCCCGATTCCTAAAAACAATCCCCAAAAGGCGATTTTTAATTAAGGCTGCAAAAATAATCTTTTTTTTAATTGTAAGACACCCTAATCACATAAATCTATTTCAAAAATGGCTTTAAACGCAGATTGATCGGGGAATAGCTTTTTCCGGATTTCATCGCGACAAAATGACATTAAACATTACTGAGGATTAAATCAGCCCCTTTGGCACTATCTTTGACAAAAAATGAACTACTTTTATCGAAAACTAAGTATAAAATTATTGATATAATGGAAACAGTTAAATGTTTGATTATTGGCTCTGGTCCTGCCGGATATAC
>JBFHGX010000145.1:0-9909 GCA_041582875.1 Bacteroidales bacterium
GGGGGCTTTTGAAAATATGTTGGGCTTGCCTGTGGGGATAGCGAATCGGGAAATGGACAATACAACAGACGTACAAATCTTTCCTAATCCTGCCTCAACCTATTGCCAAATTATTTTTCCTGATCATTTTCCTGAAAAAGCACTCCTAATCACTGTTTTCAACATCAATGGAAAAATGGTAGAAGAACAAACCATTTCTAACTTCCAGAATTCAATTTATTTGGATTTATCCGATTATATTTCAGGTGTTTATACCGTTGTTGGTCGTACAGATGATGGTTACCTTAATCCTGGAAAATTTATTGTTCGCCATAATCAATAGCTATCCAAACATGAAAACTACCTACCATCAAATATTGACACATAAACTCATGAAAAAAGTTATCTTTCTTCCCATCATCATCATGTTATTCTTTATCAATTCAGCCATAGCACAACAATACTATCCTTTTCAAACGGATACGGCCAAATGGAGTGTAACCAGTTGGTTTCACAACTACCCGGGAGGATATAGTCATGAAACTGTTTTCTTTTTCATCAATGGCGATACTATTTTCGATACCGTAACTTATTCCAAAATTTATCGGGTAGTTCCGCAATCCACGTACGAAATCGACACAGCAAGCGCAGAATATATTGGCGGATTGCGTGAGGACAGTCAAAAACATATCTATTATAAACCCGCCAAACTTAATCAAGAATTCACCATTCATTGTTACATCGAAAACTCCACTCTAGACGAGTTTTTACTTTACCGTTTCGACGTAGCGTTGGGAGATGTGTTTGAGCTCAATGAGTTTATCCCATTTCCTGTAGGCGTAGGAGGAGTTGATAGTGTGTTGGTTGGTACACATTACAGAAGAAGGTTGCAAATCGGAGGGCTTCAGTATGAGGATTGGATTGAAGGTATCGGATCAATGACCTCCTTGTTTGGAAATTTCTGTCCGCTTTTTGAAAGTGGTGACGATCTGTGGTGTTATGAGGATCCGGAAACGTTTTTCATTGGCCCCATGAATGAAACAGATCGGTGCACTTATTTTATTGTGGGACAAGAAGAAAACCACAGTGCTGAAATCACCCTCTTCCCCAATCCAGCCACCAACCTCATCCAAATCAACAATCCGGAAAATCGACCTGTTAATCAAATAAATTTCTACGATGCTATGGGCAACAGGGTACTAAAGGTAGATGACCATGCCATAAATATTGATATTTCCATGCTTAAGCCGGGACTATATTTGCTGGAAATTATATCAGAAGATGCTAGCATTACGAGAAAGCTTTTGATTGAATAGAAATATCGACGTTCATGGTGGCTGTAAGATATCCTTTAGCTTCTTTTCGTATCTTTATCGTTGATTTTCATCGATAGCCCTCAATTAATAAAGATTCATGTCTGCAAATACCAATTCCGTAGAAGAATTAAATAATAAAATTGCTTTGTTAGAAGCTGAGTTGTCGCAGCTAATGAATAAAAACAAGCAGACTACTTTATTTATCGATAAAATACTGAACAGCCTTCCCGGAATATTCTATTTGTATGAAAAATCGGGAGACACCTTTTTGCTGAAAAAATGGAATAAAAATCACGTAACTTTATTGGGGTATTCAGATGACGAGCTTTTTAACAAACGACCTGAGGATTTTTTTGACGAGGAAAATGTGACCATCATCGAAAAGGGTTTGACTGATATTTTTTCCAGCAAAGGGAGCGTCCAGGTAAAGGCTGATATTCTCACAAAATCCAATCAAAAAATTCCCTACCTTTTCGAAGGTTACTATTTTGAGGATCGGGGGAAGTTGTTTTTTCTGGGAGTGGGGATGGACATATCCATGCAAAGCAAGATACAATCTGATATGATGCATTATGCAGAGTTGAGCAGGTTGCAGAATATCGAAAAAAGCAAACTAAACGAACAGTTGCAATTAAAAAAACGGGAATTGGTTGCCTATGCGCTGGAAATCAGTAAGACCAGAGACGTCGTATCTGAAGCATTAAAAAACATGAGTGAATTACAAACCAAGCATGGTGACAATTTACTGCTATCGGAGGTAAATCTTTTATTACACAACATGGAAAAGGCCAACTCATCCAATTTGAGTTGGGAAACATTTATGCAACAATTTACAGAAATCCATCGGGATTTTTTTACCACACTCAAAGAAATTTGTCCGGCACTAACCAAAAGCGAGCTTAAGTTTTGTGCGCTCCTGCGCATTCAAATGTCCTCGGCTCAAATTGCTTCAGCCCTTAATGTCACCAGTGAAGCCATTAAAAAAACTAGGTATAGGATAAGAAAAAAAATTGAGCTCGATTCCAAAGCTTCATTGGAGGATTACCTGTTAAAAATTTAAGGTCATATGGTTTCCTGTGCTGGTAAACATTGGGTGAGTTATCTTGTAGGCACAATTAACACTGTCCACCTTTTGTCCCCTGGTTGTTTTTATTTATAATAAATATAAATAGTATATTTGCCGAGTAACGTATTATATTACGTTTCATATAATTAAGAATCTATATATCTAATAAATTTATGAAAAAGTTATCATTTTTAATCCTGATTTTGGTCGTTCCGCTAATGATGTTGGCGCAACAAAAAAAATCAAAAACGACATCAGAAAAGCCCAACATCTTGGTCATTTGGGGCGATGACATTGGGTATTCCAACATCAGCATTAACAACCAGGGAATGATGGGATATCAAACACCCAACATCGATCGTATTGGTCATGAAGGTGCTGTTTTTACTGATTGGTACGCACAGCAATCATGTACTGCTGGTCGGGCTGCCTTTATTTTGGGACAACATCCTTTCAGAACAGGTTTGCTCACCATTGGAATGCCAGGTTCAACTCAAGGTATTCAAGCCAATCAACCTACCATTGCCGAACTTCTGAAACCAGAAGGCTATGTGAGTGGTCAGTTTGGTAAAAATCATTTGGGCGATTTGGATGAAATGCTCCCAACCAACCATGGTTTTGATGAATTTTTTGGCAACCTGTATCACCTGAATGCTGAAGAAGAGCCCGAAACATACTACTACCCGAAAGATCCGGCATTTCATGAAAAATATGGTCCCAGAGGTGTACTCCATAGCTATGCCAATGCTGACGGCACACAACGTATTGAAGATACAGGCCCAATGACGCGTAAAAGAATGGAGACAGCTGATGAAGAGTTTAGTGCTGCAGCCATTGCTTTTATTGAAAAGGCGCACAAGGAAGGCAAACCGTTTTTTGTTTGGTTGAGTGCAACCAGGATGCATGTTTGGACCCACCTTAAAGAAGAAAGTGAAGGCGTAACAGGTATTGGTTTATATCCTGACGGAATGGTAGAACACGACAAAGCCATTGGTGAAGTACTGGCCAAATTGGAAGAATTGGGCATTATCGACAATACCATTATCATGTATTCCACCGACAATGGTGCCGAAAAATTTACCTGGCCTGATGGAGGAACTACCCCATTTGCTGGTGAAAAAGGATCTACCTGGGAAGGTGGATTTAGGGTTCCTTGTGTCATTCGTTGGCCCGGTGTAATTGAACCCGGAACCATCGACAACAATATCTACTCACACGAAGACATGATGCCCACCCTATTGGCTGCGGCAGGCGTTCCTGATGTAAAAGAAAAACTGCTTACAGGATACACTGCCGGAGATAAAACCTTCAAAGCACATCTGGATGGATACAACATGTTGCCTTTGTGGAAAGGTGAAGTAGATGAAGACCCTAGAAAAGAAATCTTTTATTTTGATGCTGCCGGTAATCTGAATGCCGTGAGATATAATAATTGGAAACTACACTTTTCATACATGGAAGGCTCCATCAATGAAGGTTTTCGTAAAACTCCGGCTTGGCCATTGGTTATTAACCTAAGAGCTGACCCCTTTGAAGTATCCTGGAAATCCTCCATGTATACCCGTTGGTATGGCGATAACATGTGGCTTTTTGTACCTGCCCAGGACATTACCGGTAAATTCTTGGCCTCCTTTAAAGATTTTCCACCTGTACAGGGAAGTTCTCTTGGAATTGACAAAGTCTTGCAGTCTATGCAGACCAAACCTCAAAACTAATTTCATTTGACTTGTACTTCTCCAGTAGCATGGAGTTGTCAGAAATTGACCACAAGACAATAATAAGGCCAAAGAAATAGTTGTCTTTGGCCTTATTTTTACATTAGATAATCCTAACTATTTCCACATGAAAATATTCCAATCATTTATCAACGTTATATTATTGGCTCTTACCATAGGTCTTCTGGCCTGCGGCAATGAGCAACATGAACAAGAAACTGACGGTTCAGCTAATTCACTTTCCTCCTGGAATGAAGGATCGACCAAAACAGCCATTCTTGATTATGTGGCTGATGTCACCAATCCGCAAAGTCCAAATTTCGTGGCAATAGCAGATCGAATTGCTGTTTTCGACAACGATGGAAATCTTTGGAGCGAACAACCAGCTTATTTTCAGTTGTTTTTTACTATCGACAGGGTAAAAAAAATGGCTAAGGATCATCCTGAATGGAAAAACCAGCAACCCTTTAAATCCGTACTTGAAAATGACATGGAGGAATTAACAAAACAAGGAGAACATGGATTGATTCAATTGGTTATGGCTACACATGCTGGCAATACGACTGAGGAGTTCGATGCCGATGTTAAGGATTGGATTGCCACAGCCAAACACCCCACAAAAAATGTAACTTATGACAAACTGGTATATCAGCCGATGCTTGAGCTACTTCAATACCTTCAGGAAAATGATTTCAAAACCTATGTTGTTTCAGGTGGAGGTGTTGATTTCATGAGGGCTTTTGTATCCCCAATTTACAATATACCTTCAGAACAAATTCTTGGTTCCAGAATAAAAACTAAATTTGAATACAACAATGGTGATGTAAAAATAATTCGATTGCCCGAAATGGAGTTTATTGATGACAAGGATGGGAAACCGATAAATATTCAAAATATAATAGGTAAAAAACCTGTCTTTTCTTCCGGTAATTCAGATGGTGACTTACCCATGATGCAATACACCGCCTCCAATAAATTAAAAAGTTTCATGCTTTACCTGCACCATACCGACAGTGTGAGAGAATGGGCTTATGATAGAAAATCTCATATTGGAAAATTAGATAAAGGGCTGGATGAAGCTACCAAAAATGGCTGGACGGTGATTGACATGGCAAAGGACTGGAAAGAAATCTACCCTCAATAGCTCTGTTTCGAGTTAATTTATTGGAATATATATGAGAAGTACTCAGTTTGAAAAAAACTTATATAAGTATCAACATCAAGTTATTGAGGTTTTATATATCGGGATCAGGTAAGACTTCCCATTGTAAATCAATGTATTCGTAAGTAAATGAATCTTTATATACCTTGACCAACAAAAAACCTTCTTCGGTGCTAAAGTTTGGACCCCGCCACCAATGGGCAGAAACCGCACCTCCTGTAACGAAATGGATTCCATCAATAAACACGTCTTCAAGTATATGGGTATGGCCCTGAAGCACTAATTTTAGGTTTTTATTTTCAAATAGATTCAATACATCTCCTCCATTGGTTACCAAGATTATTGAATCGTTTACTCCTTGATTTTTTAGAAAGTGGTTTATAAAAACCGTTTCGAAGGGAATGTGCGCACTGATTACAATATTGGTGTTGGAATCTAATTTTATTAAATCGTCTCTAATCCATTGCATCTGAACAGAGTCCACATGGCCATAATAGGTTCGGTGATCAGTAAAACCAATATCATCGAGTACCATAAAATGCCAATTGTCACGATCGAATGAATAATACCGCTTTCCTATTCGGTTTTCAAACATTTGTTTACCGTATTCGGGATGGCTGGGTAACACTCCACTTTTTTCGTATAAACCAAATACTTCATGGTTGCCCATGGTGTTGTATACAGGCATGTTAAAGCGTTTTTGCAAACTGTCGTAGATGCGGTAAAGCGAGTCGGAACGCTCATAAGTTTTTCCTAAAGCATCATAAATTCCATCCCCTCCCGTGAGGACAAAGTCAGGATTGAGCTTGTTTACCATGTCGATGGCTTTTGAAAAACCTTCCATCGCTTGCCGCTCTGGTTGTACGTGGACGTCTGTTAAGAAAGCAAAGGTAAACAGGGGCTTTTCAAAATGAATTGGTTTTGTATTGGATGTACATCCGGATAAAAGGATTATTCCGGAAAGGAAAATAACAACAAAATGTGGAGTTATAAAGTTCTTCTCTTTCATGTTATATTTTGTTTTAAACACGTTATTCATGATCAAAGGTCATCAACCTGCAACCGTTGCGCAACCTCCTTTATCTCTTCATTTTCAGGAAAAATTATCAGCATTCGACTCAATAACTTCTTAGCTTGTTGATTCAATTGATTATCCATCAAAAAATTCAATAAATGGCCATAGTTGGCCACTTCGTTTGGTTGCTTTCGAATAGCTTTTTCCAGATATGCCTGAGCCAATTTTTTATCACCAAAAAAATCATAAAGCATGGCAATATTGTAATCCACGCGTGAATTTTGAGTTAATATTTCACTTGCTTTAATCAAGGTTTTAATTGATTCTTGGTACTTTTTGTTTTCAGACAAAATCAGGCCGTAACTGTATAAAGTTTGTCCATCGTTGGGGTTGTTTTTTAGCAATTTAAACAAAACATCTTCTGCCTTTTCGGGATGACCCATAGCACCATATAAATGCGCCAGATTTGACATCACGAAAGTGAGCTCCTCGTCCTGTTCAAGAGCTTGCAAATAGAATTTCTCAGCCTTGTTATAATCTTTCTGATGGTAGTAATAATTCCCCAAATTATACTTCCCTGTAGGGAAATCGGCATTATACAACAACATATCGAGGTACTCTTTTTGAGCTTGTTGAAATGCCTTTTTGTTGGCTTCAGGAATGTTTTCGTTTCCAATGCCCATCAATTTTCCAACCACTTCAATTCGCACGGCTTTGTTTTCATCCACAAGCAAGGGTAAAATCCCGTCGAGATCTTCTTTAGCGTTGATGTTGAGTCTTCTGATAGCTGATATGCGCATCAGGGGCTCATTGTTAAGCAAAGCTTGTCGGATTAATAAATCATTTGTTCCATCTGCATCATTACTCAAATAGTTGAGGGCCGCACTTCGTATATTGAGGGGGTAAAGTTCGTCGGAAAGTATTCCATGAAGCAGCGAGTCGGCCTGGACTTCACCCTGTTGAGCCACAAAAAAGGCTTCGCCATATTGAAATGGCCTGCTACTGCCAAACCATTTTTCTATATAGGATTGCGACCATTGATTTGTTTTGTCGCTATGACACTGATTACAGGCATTGGGCGTGCCTAGTACTTCTGACAAATCAGGCCGAGGAATGCGAAAACTGTGGTCGTTGCGGTAGTCGACTCCCATGAAATATTGGGCATGCATGTGACAGTTGATACACTCAGTTCCCGAACCTACTTCATACTTCACGCCAGCCACCGAAATTACTGCTTCTCCTTTTTCCCCGGCACTTTTGTGATGTGTATGTGCAAAGGTGTTGTAATCGGTAGCCCTATGACATTGTAAACACAAATCATTTCCTTCAAATAGTAGTTTTCCTGAGTGCACATTATGACAATCGTTGCACTTGATTTCTTTTACAAACATCCGGCTTTGGGTAAAAGAAGCATATACATAATCTTCTTCTTTAATCTGCCCATCCACATAAAAATCGGGTTCCACAGGCAATATCGGAATCATGTGGCTGTAGATGTTGTTTTTTTCGGGATGAAAATCACTTAGAGAGGCTCTTCTGGAATGACACCGTGCACACAAATCAATATACTGCTGGTGATCGATGCCACTGGTTTTGGTGAGTAATCCTGTGTTTTCGATATTGCCACGTGCATAATCGGGCAATTTAGCCCAATCTAAATGCAGCGAAGCCGGCCCATGACAAGCTTCACAACTTACATCGATTTCCGACCAGGTGGTATGATAGCTGTTGGTTTCAGGGTTGTAACCCATTTTTAAATTTGTGGAATGACAGTCTGCACACATGGAGTTCCAGTTTTGTGCCTGGTTGGTCCAATGCAACCAATTGGTATGATCAACGTTGAGTCCTTGATAAACAGAATCGGCCATATAATACCAAGCACTATCTTTTGAATTCCATGTTAATGCCAGCGTTTGTAGCCTACCCTCTTCAAATTCAACAAGATATTGTTGCAGAGGGTCATACCCAAACACATATTTTATTTCAAATTCCTGCATGGTGCCATCAGATCCATCGGTGTAAACATAAAATTTTCCATCGCGCTTATAAGCTTTGTGAGTTTGGTTTTCCCGTGTCAATGATCCATCAACAAAGTTTCCCAAAACGGTACTATCGGTTGCCCAATCCATGGCCTTATCGTGATCAGATCCGAGCCAATCGTTGTACTCAGCTATGTGACAATCAATGCAAGTTTCCCTACCCACATATTCAGCGGTTTTTGGAACAACCGGTTCTTTATTTAATACTTTGAATATCAGGTAAACAGGAAGAGTGAACAACAGAATAACCATTCCTGTGGTAACAAAAAACCTGTATTTTTTAGGGTCGAACATCTACGAATAGGTTAGTTGATTAGGTTCGAAACTTTTTCTGGAAATGGGATTAGAAGTGTTCACCCACACTTCTCCTTCTTTTATGACAATAGGGAAAATATCTAATGGTCGGTTGGCGGGAGGTGAATTAACTTCTCCCCATTTGTTAAATGATGAAGCATGACAAGGACACATAAAGCCTTGTGAGTCGGGTTGAAGCATACAACCCAAGTGGGTGCATTTCAACGAAATTGCCAACATTCCACCATCTTCAAAAACAGACAAATAAAACTTTTTGGAACTGAATGGATATAGCTTGCCTTTTTCAAACTGATTAAAATGGCCGATATTAAAAAGATTTTCAGTGCGGTTTTCAGTGGATTTCAACCTCAATATATCAAAAGCCAGGTATCCCAGCTCCAGCCCCACCAAAGCAGCGATGGTCTTTTTTACAAAACTCCGACGGCTGAATTTTTTTTTCATAAGCTAAAAAACAAGGTGCATCGACTCTCCTCTAAAATAGTATCCCACAACACTCATTACCAGATAAGAAATCACCAGCAAAGTAAAAATTGACATCATGATCTCTGCCCTATTCAGATGCATCATTTTGTAAATGATCAACAAAAAAAAGATTACCGGAATAACATATAAAAACAAAGGTAAAAGTCCAGTGCTAACAAATAAGGGCCAGTGAGTTAATTCTATGGGGTTAAGGACATACTCCAACAACAAAATAAGTGTACAGGTAAGCAAAAGAGCGAAAATAGAGGCAACCACAACTGCCCGGCGGCCTTTTTGACTATAAAACCAGCTACCAACAAGTTCCTTATCAATTTTCATAAAGGATATTCCTATCAAAAAACCCACCAATAAAAAAGGGATTATAAATGCAGACAACAAGGGATGCAGATGAATGAGCAACTCTTGAAATCCAACAAAATACCATGGAGCCTTACTTGGATTGGGACTTACCATGGGATTGGCTCTGTCGAGTAAGGGGGCATCAAAAAAGATGGATATGGTTAAAACAAAAACCAACAACACTATAGCTACAATAATCTCTCTGTGAACAAGATTTGGATATACGGGAACCTTTTCCACTTCACCTTTATCAGAAAAGGTAACCCCTTTGGCTTTGCGAACCAACCAAAAATGAATGGCCATCAAAGCAATAAAAAAGATAGGCAACAAACCTGTATGAAGATTATAAAAAATGGATAAGGTATTTTCGTTTACATATTCTCCACCTCTGACAATATTGGCCAAGTTATTACCCACCAATGGCAAATACTCCAATATATTGGTCATGATGGTGACTGCCCAGTACGAAAGCTGATCCCA
>JBFHGX010000146.1:0-9633 GCA_041582875.1 Bacteroidales bacterium
ACAAACCCTCATTGTTGGGCTATTATTAATCACCTCGGGCACCACCCTGCTGGCTCAGAACGAGTGGTCGCTGGAAGAATGTATTAACTACGCCATTGAGAATAATATTGAAATAAGAAAAAGTGCAATTAACGTTGAATCGGCAGATGCGACTTTACTTCAGAGCAAACTAAATTTATTGCCCGCCGTTAACGGAAGTATGTCACAATCCTATAATTGGGGAAGAAACTTAGATCCCCAAACCAACCTTTATGTTACGCAACAAACAGATAATACTGGTTTTGGAATCAGTTCCGATGTCACCTTATTTAATGGTTTACAACAAATTAATACGATTCGGAAAATGCAGTTTGATTATCTGGCTGCAAAATACGATTCAGATAAAATCAGAAACGACATGTCACTGAATGTAGCAGCAGGTTATTTGCAAATCCTTTTCAATATTGAGTTGGTAAATAATGCTGAAAGACAGGTTGAAACCTCAGCAGATCAAGTTAACAGAACCAGTAAACAAGTGGAAGCAGGTGCTGTAGCAAGAGGTAGCCTATACGATATACAGGCTCAATCCGCTAGCGAGGAAGCCAATTTGGTAACTGCGCAAAATAGGTTAATGCTGGCCTATCTGGATTTAATGCAACTGCTCGACTTAGAAGCCAATACTGAATTTGACATTCAAAAACCTGAATTAAGCATTACAGGCAAACCCACCTTACTACCCGCAGAAACAATCTACAACAAGTCAATAACCTTAATGCCAGAAATTAAAAGTGCTGAATATCAACTACTAAGTGCTGAACGAAGTCTGGCCATTTCCAAAGGAATGCGTAGTCCGCGTTTATTCGCCTCCGGCTCATACGGTACGGGATATTCACGGCAAATATTAGAAATTACTGGTTATACTCCGCTTGGCGTGCCTATTTTTGGGGATACCAAACCCTTTAGCAAACAATTTGAAGATAACCGAAATGGAAACGTATATTTTGGATTAAGCATTCCTATTTTTAATGGATTTCAGGTATCCACCAACATCAATCAGTCAAAAATGTATCAGGAAACTGTTGAGCTAAATCTGCAATCAGAAAAACTTCGCTTGCGCAAAAACATCGAATCTGCTCATTCAGATGCCATCGGTGCCTACCAAACTTACCTGGCACGTAAAAAAAGTGTGGAAGCCTTCCGTGAAGCTTTTAAGTATACCGAAGAAAAATTTAATGTGGGTATGGTAAACTCAACCGACTACAATGTGGCCAAAATTCAATTGGCCAACGCCGAATCAGATCTGGCCTCCGCCAAATTTGACTATATCTTTAAAACCAAAATTCTGGATTTCTATCTTGGCAAAAGCCTGACATTAACTGATATCGCAAACGTAAAAGTGAATTAGTGTTTCCTGAACAGGATTAACCATATTGTCGTACTTTTACCGTTGAAATAATATCGTCATAAATTTTGCTAAGATGGCTAAAACAAAGAATAACAAAATCTGGATTCTCATAGCTGCAATTATTGTGATTGCGCTTGTTGTTGTGCTGGCTATTAAAAAGGGTCAAAACTCCAAAAGTGTTAAGGTAGCAACCGAAAAGGTTGAATTGCGTAAAATTGTAGAAACAGTAGCTGCCAATGGAAAAATCCAACCGGCTAAAGACGTCAAAATCAGCCCATATATTTCTGGAGAAGTAGTTGAACTTTTTGTGAAAGAAGGTGAGTTTGTTACCAAAGACCAACCTTTGGCTAAAATTGATCCTGAGATTTATATTTCTGCTTACGAAAAAACAGAAGCTGCACTCAACACCTCACAAGCCAACGAAGCCAATGCCAAAGCCCGTTTGCTGCAAAGTGAATCTCAATTTAATAAAGCTACTCTTGATTTTGAACGGTCCAAAACGCTGTTTGAAAAAGATGTGGTGTCGCAAGCCGATTTTGATGCAGCTAAATCAAACTTCGAAGTCGCCAGAGCCGATGTATCGGCTGCCAAAGAAAGTTATAAATCCAGCCAATTTCAAGTAAGCAGCGCCAAAGCCAGTTTACGCGAATCACGCGAAAACCTCGATAGAACCACCATTTTTGCTCCCAACGACGGAACCGTTTCTTCTCTCAATGTACAAGTGGGCGAACGTGTTACAGGTGCATCTACCTTCTCAGCCGGAACCGAAATAATGCGCATCGCTAACCTGGATGTATTAGAGGTAAATGTGGAAGTAAACGAAAACGATATTGTGCGCGTTAATATGTTGGATACCGCCACCATTGAGGTTGATGCCTATTTAAATCGCAAGTTTAAAGGGTTGGTTACCGAAATAGCCACTTCGGCAAATACTACTGGAGTAAGTGCCGATCAGGTTACCAATTTTGATGTAAAAATAACCATGTTGAAATCCTCTTATGAGGATTTGATTCGTCCTGACAATTATATCTCATCGCCTTTCCGTCCCGGAATGTCGGCAACGGTGGAAATTGAAACCCAAACCGCCATGAATATACTTACCATACCAATCCAGGCAGTTACCACCCGAGCAGATAGTACAGGAAGAACAAAAACTGCACGGGAAAAAAGAGAAGAATCTAAAGGTGCAGATGAAGAAACAGAAAAATCAAAGGTAAAAACCGAAGTTACAGAATATGTGTTTTTGTATAACGACGGTGTTGCAAAACTGCAAAAGGTTACCACTGGGATTCAGGACAATACCTATATTCAAATATTAACCGGAATTCAGGATGGCGACGAAGTAATTACCGCTCCTTACAGAGCTGTTTCAAAAACGCTTAAAAATGAGGACCCTGTAGAAAAAGTTCCGCTCGACGAATTGTTTAAATCTGATAACGATTAACACCGACTAATTTGGCCAATATACTAAGCATAGAAACCTCTACCAGGGTTTGTTCAGTGGCTATTTCTATTCAGAATGAAATAATCGCTGTAAAAGAATCGCATGTATCCAACTCACATGCCGAAAAAATAACTTTGCTGTGCGAACAAGCTCTGCTTGAAGCGGGTATTTCGTTTTCCGATTTAAACGCGGTCGCCGTTAGCCAAGGTCCAGGTTCATACACGGGATTGAGAATCGGAGTATCAACTGCCAAAGGTTTCTGCTATGCCTTGGATATTCCTCTTATTGCCATTTCTACCTTAAAAGCGATGGCCTTAGGAATGAGACAACTCAACAGCCTCAACAAAACGGACCTGTACTGCCCCATGATCGATGCACGTCGGATGGAGGTTTACAATGCCATTTATACCCACAAACTAGAGGTGATAAGTCCTGTTGAGGCCACTATTGTTGACGAAAATTCATTTAATAATCACCTGGCAAAACATATGGTTTACTTTGCTGGTGATGGTGCTGCCAAATGCGCCAGCATACTGAGTCATCAACAAAATGCCCGGTTCATGGCAGACTTTTATCCGTCAGCACAATGGGTGGCACAATTGGCCATAGAAAAATATGCCTCTTCAACTTTTGAAAACACAGCCTATTTTGAACCCTATTACCTGAAAGATTTTATTGCCGGCATTCCCCGTGTAAAAGGATTAACATAAAAAAAGCGGGTAAAACCCGCTTTTTTTATTAATACATTTCTGATTCCCGCTTATACTCTTTCATGTACACATCATGTCCTTTAAATAAGGAGGTACTGATTGAGAAATAGAATACATTAGCTTTCAGTCCTTTATATGGCTGATTACCATTACTCTCTGTATAATTCTGATTAAAGAACTCGCTTAAATAATACTTGAATTTAAGACTCACCCCATAAGGAAACTGAATTCCGGCAAAAACAGAATGGTAATAGGAAGGCACCCGGTTACTAAACCAAACGTTGAACTTGGTCTTTTTTTCATCAATAAAGGTTTTCTCCTTATAATTGATAGGGAACTCAATTTCATAACCACCAAAAAAGAACAACTTATTCATGTTCCCGATTTTAATTCCAACCGGAATGCCAATATCATAGTTTCTGTACTTTGTCTTTTTTCCTGATGTTGGATCGTCATAAATAAAACCTACATTCCGCAAAGCTCCACCAAAAATAAAGCCGGCATTTTTACTGAAGTCGTAATTTCCATATACCTGTAGGTTAAAAACCGGAGACCACCGCATAACACTACCATCTGAAGATCCATTGTCATCCACAGAAGCAAAGGAGAATATCATTTCACCTCCTGAAGTAAAATAAGGTTTAGTGCTTTGTCCGACCATCGTCATTGCAGGCACCAATAGCATAGCAAGAAAGAATTGTTTCATTTTAGTTGATTTTAGAAAGTCTGCGAATAAATTATTACTTATTAAGGTGAACATCCAATTGAGGAAATGGGATGCTCAATCCATGCTTTCCTGCTTCTTTATAGAATCTTTCGTTCATATCAAAAAACAAGGTCCAGTAATCAGCAGCCTTCACCCAAGCTCTCACGGTAATGTTCACCGAACTATCAGCCATAGCACCCAATACAATAAATGGTTCTGGGTCTGCAAGTGTGCGCGAATCTTCCTTTAACATTTTAAGTATCATGGCCTTGGCAGCATCAAAATCATCACCATAAGCAATAGAAAAACTCCAATCGACACGACGGTTGGGTTCTGTACTAAAATTAGTCAAAGAACCGGTCGACAATCCTCCGTTGGGAATAATGATGGTTTTATTGTCTGGAGTAGTCAGTATGGTTACAAAAATCTGGATTTCCTTCACCGTTCCCATATGCCCCTGAGCATCAATAAAATCACCAATTCTAAACGGCTTAAAGAAAAGAATCATCACTCCTCCAGCAAAATTCGCCAGGGTGCCATTAAATGCCATCGCAATGGCCAATGATGCTGCCGTAAGCATGGCAATAAATGTGGTCATCTCAATACCAACCATTCCCAGCACACTGATGATCAGTATAATTTTAAGAACAACACTTAACATACTCTTAACGAAAGTCTTGAGCGCTGGCGTTATATCTGTTTTGTCAATCACAACGGCAGTTCGCTTCGAAATAAATTTTACGATCCACAAACCAACCACAAGAACCACAATGGCTCCGAGAAGTTTCAAGCCATAATCTAAACCAACTTCAGTAAGCCAGGTAAGTAATGAATTAGCAGTACTGGATATGCTGTCAATTTCAACCATAATGTTAGATTTAATCAGTTTTTATTAAGTTATTTTTTCTGATGTAGTAGTTTGAGCCTTTTAAAAAAAACCATACAAACTGAACCACTTCTGTAAAGCTAATATATTACTATTTTGAAAATAAAACGTAGCTAATTGAGTTTATTTTTATCGAAATGAACATCCATCTGTGGAAACGGTATGTTAACACCAAAATTAGCGGCATTTTTATAGTAAACTTCATTCAACCCAAAATAAACACTCCAATAGTCAGGAGCTTTTACCCACACACGGACAACCAGATTGACTGAACTATCGGCCAATTCATTCAATGCAATAAAAGGCTCAGCCGGACTATTAAGTATTCGGTTATCATTTTGAATAAAACCCAATATCATGTCTTTGGCAGTATCGTAATTATCACCGTATCCAATACCAAAAACCCAGTCAACACGGCGCAAATCCATCATACTGTTATTCACCAATACACCATTTGATAAATGTCCGTTGGGAATAACAACTACCTTATTATCGCTGGTAGTGAGATAGGTATTTATAATTTGGATTTCATGTACAGTACCACTATGGCCTTGAGCTGTAATAAAATCTCCGATTTTAAATGGCTTAAAAAATAAAATCATCACTCCGCCTGCAAAATTCGCCAGACTTCCGCGAAATGCCAGAGCCACCGCCAATGATGCGGCAGAAAGCATAGCAATAAAGGTGGTCATCTCTATTCCTATCATACTCAGCACGCTAACTATGAGTATAATTTTCAATGTAACCAAAAGAATGCTCTTTACGAAAGTACGGAGGGTGGCATCTAACTTGGCCTTGTCCATCAGAATAAAAACCCGCTTCGACAAGAAATTTATCACCCACAAACCCAAAGCAAAGACAACAATGGCCATAATGAATTTAATCCCATAATCCAATCCTTTTTGAGAAAGCCATAATGCAAGCTCAGGCGCTTTGTCTGCCAGGGTTTTTATCGATTCCATGCAAAAAAGTATATAAATGAAAACAAATATAAATAAAAAGGCCTGACGCCCTTCGCTACCTCAACAGATACAGAAAGACATTAGGCCCCAAATATAATCAGGAGTCTATATTCCTAAACAAATACCCAACCCTTTAGCGGTTCTGATAAGTGCATTATCCAAAGTCACTAAATTTGGTTTTGCAACAGCATCAGCCAAAGGTACAGAAACAAACTCCGGATGATGGTAGGCTACCATCTTTCCAAAATCACCTTCAATGGCCATTTCCATGGCTTTAACACCGAATTGAGCAGATAGCACCCGATCATACGCAATGGGCACACCACCACGCTGTAAATGACCTAAAACGGTTTCACGCATGTCATGCTGAAATCCGGCTTCCTCTAATTGCTGAATTAAAACCCGGCTAATCCCACCTAATTTAACATTTTCGTAGGCAAATTCCTTATTTTCTTTGGTAACAAGTTTTTGGCCTTTGGCATGGGCGCCTTCTGAAACAACAATAACCGCAAAACCTCTTCCATTGGTAAATCGCTTATCAAGTGCTGCTTTGACCTTCTGGATGTCATAAGGAACTTCAGGAATCAAACAAACCTCTGCACCACCACCTACTGCGGCATTCAGGGCAATCCATCCGGTGTCACGACCCATAACTTCCAAAACAAAAACACGGTTATGGCTGGCTGCGGTAGTAACCAGCTTGTCGACCGCCTCAGTCGCAATCTCAACGGCCGTTTGAAATCCAAAAGTGCTATCAGTACTCGATAAATCGTTATCGATGGTCTTTGGAACGCCTATAATATTAAGCCCCTTTTGAAATAATTTTTCAGAAATTCGTTGCGAACCATCTCCACCAATATTAATAACGGCATCAATGTGCATATGTCTCATTTTTCTGATCATCTCATCCGAACGATCATCTGTCGACCATTGTCCCTTATTATCTTTAACAGGCCATGCAAATGGACCTCCCTTATTGGTGGTTTCAATAATGGTCCCTCCCTGGAAATGAATCCCGGCTACCTTTTTATTATCAAGCACAACAACTTCGGTAGGCTCACGCAGAATCCCATTAAAAGCTTGAATACTTCCTAATACTTCCCAATCGCCCTCTTGTGAGGCTCGATGCACAATCGCACGGATAACGGCATTCAATCCAGGACAATCTCCTCCTCCGGTTGCTATCAACACTCTTTTCATAAAACAGTTTTAAACATTTGCGGCAAAAATACTGATTAATCATGTGCTCTGTCAATCGCCCGATAAAACGGCCCGCGAATTTCTTCAATCAGTCGCAAATAGATGTAGAATTAGCCCTTTTAACAGTTTTAAAACGATTGTTATAAAAACAAAAGCAAAAAAAAAGCCGGAATTATTAGAATTCCGGCTTTTTTGTATCCTGCAATAAAAATTAGTCCTGATTAAAATTCTCACGAATTCGCAACGCCAGACTACTAAATTCATCATCAGTTAATCTAAGCTTAGGTTGTTTAAAATCCATATCATAAATGGTGTTGATAGGAATTAAATGAATATGGGTATGTGGTACTTCCAAACCGATAACTGTTAGCCCCATTCGCTTACAGGGCACAACACGCTCAATGGCCCTTCCCACCTTTTTAGCAAAAACAATCAATCCTCGCAACTCCTGATCCTCCATATCAAAAATATAAGCCGATTCACGCTTGGGAATTACCAATGCATGCCCAATAGCCAATGGATTGATATCTAAAAACGCAAAATAATCATCGGTTTCTGCAATTTTCCACGAAGGAATCTCACCTGCAATAATCTTTGAAAATAAAGTCGCCATATGTTTAAATACTATCTGGAAATTTCCACAATTTCAAAAAACATTTTCCCAGCCGGAACCGTTATCTCAGCCTTTTCACCTACAGACTTTCCAAGCAAACCCTTGGCAATAGGGGAACTAACCGAAATTTTACCTTTCTTTAAATCGGACTCTTCTTCCGGCACAAGTGTATACTTCATGGTAGCACCATTATTGGTATTTTTAATCACAACTGTACTCAGCAAATACACCTTGCTATCATCCATCTTCGATTCATCAATAATGCGGGCATTACGGATAATCCCCTGTAACTTGGCAATCTTCATCTCCAACATACCTTGTGCGTCTTTGGCAGCATCGTACTCGGCATTTTCCGACAGATCTCCCTTATCACGAGCCTCACTAATCTGTTGCGAAATATTGGGACGTTCTTCTCTGATGAGCTGATCAAGTTCGTCACGTAACCGTCTTAAACCCTCTTCTGTAAAGTACCTTGATTCAGACATAATTTATGTGTTTATGAATTGTTATTAAGATAAAAAGACCCTTAATCTTCATTAAGGGTCTATACGTTATGCAAAGATAATAATTTCGACTTGCGAAATAAACTTTAGAAGTTAAAAATAACCCCTACGCTATGCGTACCATTAAACGATTGAGTCTCACGATAGGAGTAATCCACTCCAATGTAGCTGCCTTTTTCTTTACTGATGGGCACTTGAACACTAAGGCCTGCACTAAGACCATTGGTAATATTGGTATTCTCCACATCCAAGGTGTTCTCAAACATACCGTTTTCGTATGTATAACCTCCACGCAATTGGACATATTCCTTTAAACTAAATTCCAAACCACCAACAAATTGGTCTTTACTGAAAGAGTTGGAAACAAATGTTCCGGCTAAAGTTAAACGGTAGTTACTTGGAAAAAGAAAATCGTAAGCTGCACCAATGTTTAACTGAGCAGGAATCTCAAACGAAGCTGATCGTTGCTCCAGGGTCGAAAGATCGTCCTGTCCACTCAACAAAGTCCGAATGGAAAGTCCGTCGCCTGAAAAATTCATCTTAGGACCCCAGTTTTTAAGTGCAATTCCAAAAGTAATCTGCTCCTCTGATCCGGTAACATACTGTATACCAGCATCCAACGCAACGCCAACAGCACTCACATCAGCAATTGATTCAGAAATAATCTTAACCAAAACACCGGCATAAATACTGTTTGAAAATGCCTTTGAATAGGAGATTCCCATATTCATCAGGTTGGGCTTAAAAGTTCCTTGGGAGTCATCAGGATTGGCCACCGTTTTGATATCGACTTCTCCAAAAGACATCGACATCACTTGAATACCTAACACCCCGGTTTCACCAATGTGCTGGGCAATTCCAAAGGCCATAATGCTGGTTTCCGTTCCCTTAAGCCATTGCGTACTGGAAAATATCAGCTGGGTGCCTTGCGTAAAGGCAGTCCCGGCAACATTGCCCCACATGGCTTCAAGTCCACGTACTCTCGACATATTAGCACTTCCCCAGCCACTGCTTCTGGTCCAGGGATTGATCAGTAATTCGGTTGCGCCTGCCTGACCAGTCCTGTCTTTATTACCAGCTTTCATAGTAAGCGACATGGGGATTAAAAAAGCTGCTATCAGGACTACGCTCAGGTATTTATAAAGAGTTTTCATGTTCATTATACTTTAATTCTTCTCGTTTCTATCAGATTATTTAACAACTAGAAAGTATTCAAGTCAGGTAT
>JBFHGX010000147.1:0-9618 GCA_041582875.1 Bacteroidales bacterium
AACAGCTGAATAAAATACCTGAACGATTTTAACACCATTCTCGTCACGTGAAGTCACGATTTGAGGCATGGAAGTTAATGAAGCATAGTAAGTAGCAATACCCACCAAGGTATCTTCACCATTATCTTGTGTCCAAGCAGCCAAGTTACCACTTTGATAAAGGTTCATTGTTGTCCAGTCAGCAGGTAGAATCTCAGCTTGAATGGCTGCGGTATCCAAAGCAGGCATGCTTTCGTTCCAGTATACCAAACCATCAGAGTATGGGTAGTATGACCATGTACCATCATCTGGAGTGTCATCCATGTGAATTTGACGACCAAAGGCAACGTGCACCATACCTTCATCATCAATGGCTACAGCATTGTATCCGTCACCACCACCACATTGTGGTAAGTCACCGCTATCACCATTGAAGAATGGATCAGGACTTTCATAGAAAGTTGTTCTTTCCCAGTTGTCGCCACCATCTGTTGATTTCATCATCACACCATCAGCAACACCACCAAAAGCAACAAAGGCAAGTGTTTCGCCAACAGGCTGAGCCCAAGCGTAATCATCACCACCCCAACCACTGGTGTAGTCAGAACCTAAACCTTCGAGAATCACATTTTCAGGATCCCAGGTTTGGCCACCATCAGTTGAACGTGAATACAACAAAGCCATTTGCAGATCTTCATAAACAACAGCATTTCCAGCACAAGCTATCACATGAATAACATCGTGGTTTTCACCTGAAGTAATCATACGAGGCCACAATAAGTCTGGCTGTTCAGCAGGACCTGCAAGGGTAAAGTAATTCCAGTCGCCTTCGCCTTTGTTTTCGCGCCAGCTAAATTTAAGACCATTTGATCCCATGTGTGCAACAACGATTTCGCCATTAGCGCCATAAGGAGCAATACTTGGCCAACCTACACGTTCGTCTTCAATTCTTTCGTCAGGATAAGCACCCCAGGCACTTCCGTCGAAATAATTATAACCTGTACCGCGGTCAGCGTAAGAAGTTGGTGTCATACCACGGGTCCATGTAGTTGCAATAGTCCCATCGTCGAAAGCATAAATTCTGTTGGCCATTGAAGAGTTTGACTGTAGATCGTACCAGGTTTCGCCTACTACGATATCAGCACCTCTGTCGTTGGCAACCATAGGATTAATTTCACCGGTGAAATTTAATTCTTGGTCGATGGTAGCCATCTTGTCGGTAGCGGTAACCGTTTTGTACCAAGCTTTTGGCTGATACTGACGTACTTGAGCCATACTTGTGCCAATAAACCCGAGGGCCAAAGCAAAAAGTAAAAGTTTTTTCATTTTTTAATTATTTAAGTTAGTAATAGAGATAATTTTATTGAGGTACAAACATAGTAATAATTCTTTAAATGGATCATAAAAGTGGTTTTTTAGCTGTCTAAATTTATTCTGAAAAACTCAATAACAGGACTCATTTCTAGCTTCTAAACTTTGCATGATGAATTGATCCAACAAAAAAAAGGCCATCCAAAAAGGATGGCCTTTTTTAAACCTAGCTAGTAGGACTATTTTACTAACATTTTTTTAGTTACAGAACTATTTCCCATTTTGATGGTGTAAAAATACAAACCTGAATCAAAATTACTTACGTTCATTTCGAAAACATGGGCTCCAAGCGAGGTGCCAGCGTTTTCATCTGTATAAACAACCTGACCAAGCACATTGTTAACGATCAACTCAATATTACCAGTTTGTTGAGTATTTACATAAATGGTTGTCTTGTTAATAGCTGGATTTGGCACATTTTGAGCTACCTCAAATGGGGTCGCTTTGATGTTATTTACTCCCACGTGAAGAGGAATAGTCAAATCAACAATGCCATTATCGATGGGATCGTGACCTTCATATCGTTGATTAATACCAGGCATGTTGCTGGTTTGATATATGGTACGAATGTCCATGTCTACAGTAGGGGAGCTTGATGGGAAGATACACTCACTAAAAATATGAAACACATCTCCAGTGTAATCTGTTGGAGTACTCCAAAGACCATCATTTTCTGATACTGTTCCCCAAATATGGCGATAATTGAATTCAGAATTATCAAATCCAAGAGAAACAGCACTATATTGTGCATAAATAAAGCCGTCTTTACAAACCAGCTGAGGCATAGAGGTTAAGGATGCCTGATAGGTGGCAACACCTACAATGGTATCATCACCATTATCCTGTACACGTGCTAATAAGTAACCATTGGCCTCTAAATTATCCACATCAAATACATCGCTGCCAATCATTGCACTATCAAGTGCAGGCATATCTTCGTTCCAATAAATTAAACCATCAGTGTAAGGATAATAAGAAGATGCTGCTCCATCAGAAGCGTGTAACATACGTCCAAAAGCAACATGGACTTTTCCATTATCATCGATTACGGCAGAGTTATATGAATCACCACCACCAAAACGAGGCAATACCTGAGTTAAATCAAAGAAGGGTTCAGGACTGTTGTAAAATGGAAGGCGTTCCCAGTTGTCTCCATTATCTGTAGATTTCATGACTACACCATCAGTAAAACCACCAAAAGCTACAAAAGCAATGGTTTCTCCAACAGGGGTTGCAAAACAGTATTCGTCACCACCAAAACCAGGTGAGTAGTCAGGACCAACTCCCTCAAGCACTACATTCTCTGGATCCCAAGTTACACCGCCATCAAATGAACGTGAATAATACAAAGGTGAATCCTGATTGTCAAATTCCTCATCAAACAAGGTTGCAATCACATGAATAACCTCATTATTTTCACCAGAAGTTACCATACGAGGCCATGTTAATCCACCTGTTCCAGCAGGACCATACAATCCAAAAGTACTCCAGTCGCCTTCTCCTTTAACTGGACGCCAGCTAAACAAAAGACCATCAGCGGAAGTATGTACACAAACGATTTCACCAGTTTCACCGTAAGGAGCTATTGCGGGCCAGCCAACACGTTCACCTTCGATGCGCTCAGTAGGAGCAGGTCTCCAGGATGTTCCATCATGATAATTATAACCGGTACCGCGTTCTGTAAAACTGGCTGGAGTAAATCCCATGGTCCAAACAGCATTCATGGTTCCATCAGGAAAAACATAATTGCGATGTTGCATGGTAGCATTGGTTTGAAGATCATATACCGTATTACCAATGACAACGTCAGCACCGCGCTCATTACCTGTATATGGATTAACAACGATATCGGTAAAAACCATTGATTCTTTAACAGGATCTTTTTTTTGCATTGTTATTTGTTGCAATCTGTCTTTTTGCTTCATTAAAGCACTTTGACCAAACATTGAAAAGCCAAAGCTTACCAACATAATAAATAGTAGCGTTTTTTTCATGTGATAGAGTTTAATTGTTAAGTATTTAGTACAAAGATAAAACCTTTTATGGAAAAACACAATCGTAATTATTTTGGGAGTAGAATAAAAAGTTTTGGTTATAAAAAAACCCCCATCTTTCGATGGAGGTTTTAGGCCATTTTAGGGTTTCACTATTTTATCTGAAAAACGCTTTTTCCAGATTTATAGTTTTCAACTCCGGTATTAAGAAATTTAACAAACTCGTCCACATCCAAATCATATGCGCGTGGTGTGGCCAGTACTTGATCGTCGTGACCAAACAACACGTAGTAGGGTTGAGCGTTGACTCCAAACTTGGATTTTTGGAAATCAAAATTCTTTTCGCCCAATGTTTTCTTCACTTTGCCATCGTAATCAGACGTGTACCATTCTGATTCGGGCAATACAATCTTTTTGTCATCCACATACATGGCTACCACAATGTATTTCTCACGTAGTATTTTCAATACTTTGGGATCAGACCATACATTGGATTCCATTTCACGACAGTTGACACAGCCATGTCCGGTAAAGTCGATAAACAGTGGTTTATTTTGTTGTTTGGCACAAGCCAGAGCCTGATTGAAATCGAAATAACCTTCCAGTCCGTGAGGCAAATGCAATGTTTCCTGGTATTTGGGTGTTTCGCAAATCTCTTTGGGCTCATTGCTTCCACCTCCTGATCCTGAATACAATTTAACGTTATCGCGGACTACCCTATTTAAATCAAAATCGTGGGTGGTTAATGGCGGTGTCCATCCCGACAAGGCTTTCAAAGGAGCGCCAAACATACCTGGGATCAGGTACATCACGAAGCTAAAGGTAATTATCGCTAAAATTAAACGCGGAACGCCTAAAAATTTTAGGTCGCTGTCGTGAGAGAATTTGATTTTACCCAACAGGTATAGTCCCATAATAGAGAAAATGGCAATCCAAAGGGCCAGGTAAACTTCTCTGTCGAGGATGCCCCAATGGTAAGTTTGGTCGGCTACCGAAAGGAATTTCAATCCTAAGGCAAGCTCGATAAATCCAATGACCACTTTTACCGCGTTGAGCCAACCACCTGATTTGGGCAATTTGTCTAATGCGGCAGGGAAGATGGCAAAGAGCGTAAACGGAATGGCAAATGCCAATGAAAAACCCAACATCCCTACAATAGGTAAGATGACTTCCCCTTGTGTAGATAGTGCCAGAATAAACCCTGCGATGGGTGCGGTACATGAAAAGGACACCAATACCAACGTAAAGGCCATGAAGAATGCCCCTAAATACCCGCCTTTGTCGGCTTGTTTATCGGAGCTGTTCACCATCCAAGAAGGCAGTACAATTTCGAACATCCCGAAAAAGGAGGCCGCAAAAATGGTAAACAAGGCGAAAAAGAAAATATTGGGTAACCAATGGGTACTGAGCCAGTTGGTGAATGATTCACCCAATGTAACAGCGACGATAGTTCCCACAAAAACATAAATCAAGACGATAGAAATTCCGTAAACCATGGCTTTGGTAATCGATTTGGATTTGTTTTCGCTGCCATGCATAAAGTAGGAAACCGTAAGTGGAATCATGGGATAGATACAAGGGGTAAGTAAGGCGATAAAACCACCTCCCAACGCCACGAAGAAAAAGGCCCATAACGACATGGTTTTGTATTTTTCCATGTCATCACCAGGAGCCGATAGGGTGGCTTCACTATCAGTGTTTTCAACGGTAGTTTGGGTAGCTTTTTCACCGCCCAAAACAAAACTAAACTCTACATCTTCGGGAGGAAGACATTTGGTATCGTCGCAACACATGTAATTGAGGTATCCGGCAACGGTGGCTCCCGGATTGATAATTTTCACCCGTTGTTTGAATACTGCCTCATTGGCAAAATACTTCAGTACCATTTCAAAATTAGGATCGTACTCTTCGATGACGGCACTGCTTTCGGTAACCGGACCTTCGAGAGTGAAATCGCCGTTTTCGGTAAAGCTAAAAGTAGTGGCTGGTGGTGACATGGGAATGTCCTGTGAATACAGATGCCAGTGCATATCGATGGTGGCCTTAAAAACCAGGTTGAACTCCGTATCACTAATTTTCTCGGAGGAGAAACTCCATTTTACAGGTTCTAAAATCTGCGCATTGAGGTGTGTGAAAAGTGAAAACACCAACAATAAACTTAATATACGTCCCTTCATATCTATCTTAATTAAATCTTAATAAACAGCTTGCAAAAATAACATCAATTATTTAGACAGCATTCCATATTTGCTTCCTTTGACAACCTTTAACATTTAAATGTTGCAAAGGAGGGGTTAAATAGGCTCGAATAGACCTGTCAGGTTTTAAATATGTCAGGTATTTAACCTAATTATACTTTTCGTTTCTTTGCCAACAGCCGCATGGCGACTTGCACGTAATCCCACCACCCAAATAATTTCATCCCCCGAAATCAGTACGTAGGTTTTCTCCTTATCGAGGACGCTTACTTTGGCATCGATTAAAAAATCGCTCACCAGTTTTGATCCTTTCATTCCGAAAGGAGTAAAGCGGTCGCCTTGTTGCCACGGCCGCAGCAGTAGGGGGAAAGTGAGTTGATCGAAGTCGAAAAGCGCCGTGTCGGCATTCACTTTTAAACTCGATATCTTGGATCTTTCAATGACCTTTAAATCCAGTTTAAAGGGAGTTTCAATGGTGGTGCAATCGCGTGGAATCAATATTTCTTCGGTGATTGTAATGTGTTGTGTTGGCAGGATCATCACCTCCGAGCGATCGATTACCATTTTGAATTGATCTGAAAAAAAAACTTTGCCACTTTGGTTGCTCTCGATGGCAACGGCTGCCGATTGTATGACTTCCGGATTAAATCCGAAATCTTCCAGCAAATAATGCAACCAGGTTTTCAATGGTCGAAGTTCGGTCAATTCCTTTGCGGGAATACTGACTTTGTCGGCCATTTGGTGAAACAATGCTTTTTGTTTTTCAGCGATCATGCACTTGATCATTTCATCTGTTTCTCTTAAGTGGTTCATGGTCACGGTCAAGGCCGACAATAACCCGGGTATTGTTTCTTCTGCCAAGGGCAGCAAGTGATGCCGAATGCGGTTGCGCAGGTAATCGTCGCTGTTGTTGGAAGCGTCGTTGCGGAACGTCAGGTTATTTTCTTCTGCATAGGTTTCAATCTGTTGACGTTTGGCAAACAACAATGGCCGGATGATATTGTTCCGCTCCAGCGGAATGCCAGCTAGTCCGCGTAAGCCCGATCGCCGCTGTAAGTTGATAAAGAACGTTTCTGCTTGATCGTCGGCATGATGGGCGATAGCCACTTTGGTAAATCCCTGCGAAACACAAAGCTCCTCAAAAAAGGCGTAACGCAGGTCGCGGGCAGCTACCTGGGTGCTGAGGTGGTTTTTTTTGGCAAATAATTTGGTCTCAACCTTTTTTACAAAGAGCGGTATCTGTAGTTCATCAGCCAGCTTTCTCACAAAGGCTTCATCGCCATGAGAATCTTCGCCCCGGAGTTGGAAATTCATGTGGGCCATGGCAAGGGGATAGCCAGAGGCTTTAAAAAGGTGTGCCATGACCACCGAATCTGCTCCACCACTCACCGCCAGCAGTACTTTGTCGGAAGCGCCAACAAGATTTTGTTGTTGTATGAAGTGACTAAACTGAGTGAAAAGGTCGGATTCCATGGGAGAGATTTATGAGCCAGATTGTGCTTTAACATATTTACGCCCCGCCACCATCAAGTCGACCAATTGAAAGCTCAAATCGCTGAACAAGATCCCCGCATGGGCATTGCGTTCGATGTGATAAATGGCTTCGTTAATTTTTTGGTACATCTGCAGCTGATTGGCCGGATTGATGTAGGGCGCAAAATTCTGGGCGAAGGTAAGTTCATCGCCTGCGCTTTTTACCCATTGTGCATTTTCGTTGTTGATTGCCAGACTGTTGTGTATGGCTTCGAGGGCATATTTGAGGAAATTCTTTTGTTTTTCACGACCCAGTTTCACGATGTTTTGATTAAACTGATGGAGTTGAACAAAATTTCCGGGTTTGAAACATAACCTCAGCCATTGTCGGTAAAGCAGAAAATTCGACTGGGCTTCATCGGCATTTTGGAGCAGTTCACGGGCGGCATTGAGGTTGCCGTTGGACTGTCGGGCTACCAAATCGGCCAAGTTGGGATCGGCTTCATTGGCGAGTAGCCAGTGGTAGACTTCCTTGTCGCGCAGTTTGGGAATTTTCACCAGCTGGGCTCTCGATCTCACGGTAGCCAGCAGGAGTTCGTATCGTTCGGCCACAAGCAGGATTAAAGTGTTATCGGGTGGTTCTTCCAGTGTTTTGAGCAATTTGTTGGAAGCGGATTCGTGTAGTTTTTCCACCAACCAAACTATAATTATTTTGTATTTGGCTTCGTAGGCTTTCAGGGTCATTTTGCTGACGATGTCGGCGGCATCGCGCACATAGATGGTTCCTTGCTTGTTGCCGACTCCGAGAAAATCGTACCATCCGTTTTGAGTGGCATATCCCTTGTTTTTAAGTAGGTATGATCTCCATTCGTTGAGCATCAGCTCCGACTTGGGTTCTTTTTTTACCGAGCTGGTGGTGGTGGTAGGAAAGTAAAAGTGGAGGTCGGGATGGGCGAGTTTTTGGAATTTTTTGCATGAAGGACAGGTGCCACAGCTGTCGGTTTCGGTGGGTTTGTCACAGTTGACAAACTGCGCGAATGCGACGGCCAGTGAAAGAGCTCCTGAGCCTTCAGGTCCCAGAAACAGTTGGGTGTGAGCCAATCGCCCACCTTTGAAACTCGTCAACAACCGTTCTTTTACCTCTTGTTGACCAACGACTTCGTTAAATTGCATAGTGTATTTGTAAGGGCTTCAAAGATAGGGAAAAGTGGGGAGAGGGGGATAATTTGGTGATTTGAAAATGAATTGATTTGAAAATGGGTGGACGCAGGGTGGAAGTTGGACGCTGATTGTGCGGATTGGTTATGATGGCTGACGCCAGATGATTATTAGACGCTGATGACGCGGATTTGTTATGATTATATCTGTGTTGGTCGGCGTAGATTTGTGTCGCATGGTTGGAGACGCTGATGGCGCGGATTGGTTATGATGGCTGACGCCAGATGATTATTAGACGCTGCTGACGCGGATTTGTTATGATTATATCTGTGTTGGTCGGCGTAGATTTGTGTCGCATGGTTGGAGACGCTGATTGTGCGGATTTGTTATGATTATATCTGCGTTGGTCGGCGTAGATCTGCGTCGGATGGTTGGCGATGCTGATTAGTAATAATTTTATCTGTGTCGAATAGGGGTAAAACGCATTTTAACTGTCTTACCAATAAGACATCCAGCACATTAGCCGAATTCTCTACTCAACACCAATAAAAATGAGTTAAACTTTCGCCTTCACTTCATCACGAAAAACCATGAAAAAAGCTATCCTCATCACCCAACTCACCTGTTTATTTCTGTTCTTTTCTTTGCTATCATTGGGACAAGCAAATCCACACATCAAAAAAACAAATGTAACGACAAAAACCATTTTGACATTACCCTTTGCTGAGGGATGGGATTTATGGAATTTCAACACCAACGGATGGACGACTGATGGCGACAACTGGGTTATCAACAATCAATTGGGAAATCCGGGTCCGACTGCGGAGTTTACCTGGGATCCCTTACTGGAAAACAATTATGCTTCGGCACTGACCAGCAGTCCCATCGATGCCAGTCTGATTTCGGAAGGGGACATTTTTCTGGATTTTGATATTCAGTTAAACGACCGGCATTCAACGGGTTTAGAACTGTTGCAGGTAGAAGTTTTTAACGACAGCGTTTGGAACACAGTGGCTAGCTTCTCCAATACAGAGAGCTTTACCTGGCAATCGCATCACATAAAAATCACACCATACGCCATTCAAAGGATGTTTAAAATTCGATTTAAGGCTGTGGGAGACAATTCGTTTGATATTCTCTCGTGGTTTGTTGACAATATTGAGGTTTATAGAACTTGTGCGAGTGTTTCCAATGTATATGCTGTTGAATACAATTACGAAGACTATCTTGTGATTTGGGATGCACCTTTCCCTCAACCCATTGCCGAATGGATGTACTATGATGATGGCGTAAACATTGATGGCATTGGCGGACCCGACACCATGATGTGGGCCATTAAATTTGACCCCGATCAGTTGGAGGAATTGGCAGGAGCTTCCCTTACAAAAGTCAGAATATACAACCGAACCAACGCCACCGATGAGCTACGAATATTTGAAGGTCCC
>JBFHGX010000148.1:0-9607 GCA_041582875.1 Bacteroidales bacterium
AGTGCTGCCACGATGAGGGTTAATTTGGAAAGGTATTTCATTGTTCTTATTTGGATTTTATTGTTGGTTATTAACTATTTCTACTATAATTGGGTGCTTCGCGCGTAATGGTGATATCGTGTGGATGACTTTCAGTTATACCTGCGGAGGTAATTTTGATAAATTGTGCCTTTTGAAGATCACTAATGGTATGTGATCCAGTATATCCCATTCCGGCTCTTAGGCCACCAACAAGTTGAGTAATCACCTCATTTAATGATCCTTTGTAGGCAACGCGGCCTACAATTCCTTCAGGAACTAACTTTTTTATATCATCTTCAGCATCCTGAAAATACCGATCTTTCGAACCTTGTTTCATGGCTTCTACTGATCCCATTCCGCGGTACGATTTGTATTTGCGACCATCAAAAATAATGGCTTCACCGGGAGCTTCGTCAACTCCGGCAAACAATGATCCTGCCATTATGGTGTCAGCGCCTGCAGCAATGGCTTTAACGATATCACCAGTGTAACGTATTCCTCCATCAGCAATAACAGGAATTCCTGTTCCTCTAAGAACTTTGGTTACTTCATAAACAGCCGTTAGTTGAGGAACTCCAACACCTGCAATCACACGGGTGGTGCAAATAGATCCGGGTCCAATGCCAACTTTAATGCCATCTGCTCCAACGGCAACCAAATCTTTTGCTGCTGCTGCAGTTGCGATATTTCCGGCGATTAAATCAATTTGTGGAAACTTCTCTTTAACCGTTTTTACCATGTTGATCACACCTTGGCTATGGCCATGAGCTGTATCCACAATAATCGCATCAACTCCTGCATTAACAAGAGCTTCAACACGCTGTAGCGTATCGGAAGCAATGCCAACGGCAGCTGCAACACGTAAACGACCACTGGAATCTTTACAACTGTTTGGGTGTGCTTTAATCTTGATAATATCTTTATAGGTGATAAGCCCTACCAGCTTGTTGTCTTTATTCACTACCGGTAGTTTCTCGATGCGGTGTTGTTGAAGGATGTCAGCAGCTTCTTCAAAATTGGTAAATTCTGATGAAGTAATGAGGTTTTTGGAAGTCATTGCTTCAGCAATGGGCTTGGAGAGGTCACGCTCAAAACGCAAATCACGATTCGTTACAATACCAACCAAGATGTGATTTTCATCAACCACCGGAATGCCGCCAATACCAAACTCTGCCATAATATTCAATGCATCTTGCACAATGGCTTCCTTATGCAGAGTAATGGGATCGATAATCATTCCATTTTCGGCACGCTTTACTTTACGCACTTCAATGGCCTGTTTTTCGATCGTCATGTTCTTGTGAATCACGCCAATACCCCCCTCTTGCGCCATGGCAATAGCCATTTTGGCATCGGTAACAGTGTCCATTGCAGCAGAAACAATGGGTATCTTTAGGTTTATATTTCTTGAAAAACGCGTGGTTAAGTCCGTTTCACGCGGAAGCACCGTTGAATGCGCCGGTACCAGAAGAACATCGTCATAAGTTAGACCTTCTCCAACAAATTTATCAGAATCAAAAGACATATAGCTGTGGTTAAAATTGCACAAAAATACCAATTTTCTGCTAAAGCCCTGCCCTTATTTTTTGGCTTTGCATACATTTAACAGATATTAAGAATGATAGCGGATGGTAGTCTGCGTTGAACGACTTATGGTGTTCTGGAAAATACTTGTTTTGCGCCAAAATTGTACCATAATATTATACAACAATACTGAAAAATTGACGTTGTACAACAGGCAGACAATGCATACCTTTACCAACTATTAATGATTTGCCGATGAAACGAAAAAATACAATCATTTTAATCGCGGCTGCTATTTTATCGATAGCCCTCGTTTGGTTTTTTACAACCACCGATGTCTCGGATGAAAGCACCATTACCGTAGTGACCAAACGTGGGGAATTCGTTATTAAGGTGACGACTACCGGTGAACTGGAGGCCCGAAGCAGCGAAAACATTATGGGTCCCAATGCCATGGGTTTGCGTAACGCGCGCATTCACCGATACACCATCGAAGATATCGTTCCCGATGGAACCGTTGTAGACTCAGCACAATGGGTGGCCACTATTGACCGTTCAGATTTGGAAAATCAAATTAAAGACCAAGAACTTGAAGTTGAAAAGCTGGAGACGCAATTTATTAAAACACAGCTGGACACAACGTTGACTCTTCGAAGTGCAAGAGATGAACTCGTGAATTTAAAATACCAAACCGAAGAAAAGCAAATCATTGTAGATCAGTCAATTTACGAACCACCAGCCACTCAGCGACAGGTTAAAATTGATTTAGAAAAAACGGAACGTAGTTATAAGCAAACGCTTGAAAATTATGATATTAAGCAGCAGCAATCTGTTGCGAATATGCGCGAAGTGGCAACCAATCTTGAAAAAGCCAGACGTGTACTCAATGAATTCGCTGAACTAAAAGCAGAGTTTACTATTTTGGCGCCTAAATCAGGAATGGTCAACTACAAGCGCGATTGGTCTGGACAAAAGCTTGGAGCCGGCGATCAGATTAGCAGTTGGGAGAATGTTGTGGCTATTTTACCCAACCTCAGTGCCATGAACTCGCGGACCTACGTAAACGAAATTGATATTTCCAAGGTCAAAACAGGGCAGGAAGCAATTATTCAGATTGACGCTTTTCCTGATAAGCGGTTTACCGGACAGGTGCATGAGGTGGCCAATATGGGCGAGCAGATGCGTAATTCCAATGCCAAGGTTTTTGAGGTCATGATTTACATTGATGGTTTCGATTCCATTCTTCGACCTTCGATGACCACTAAAAACTCCATCATTACGGAGATCATTGATTCGGCACTTTTTATTCCCATCGAAGCACTCAATACGGTGGACACCGTATCCTTTGTTTATACCAAGTCGGGCCGACGTCAGCAGGTGGTTTCTGGTAAAACCAGCGAAACAGACGTGGTTATTTTGGAGGGACTTAGCGAAGGTGAAGAGGTTTACCTTATTCCACCTGAGGATGCCGATAAGTGGTCAATAAAACGCCTTGATCAGGCTATTATGGAAAAATACAAAGTGGAAAAGCCAAACGAGGATACGCTGGAACAGCGCATGGAAGAACGAAAGGGAAGACGACCTGGTGGCAAGGGCCGTAAGCCTGGTCTGGGTGATGGAAAAGGTGGTTCAAAAAGTAATTCGTAAAGCATAAGTTTTGGAAAGATATTTGCAAATACTTACCTTGTCGTTGGATGCGGTTTTCGCCAATAAATTCAGATCTATTCTCACTGCATTGGGGATTATTTTTGGTGTTGCTGCTGTTATTGCCATGATGGCCATTGGAAATGGCGCCCGACAGGAAATTCTAAATCAAATAAAGCTTGTTGGGCTTAACAACATTGTTATCACTCCAAAAGTGATGGACGATGCTGAGTCATCGGATGAAGACAGTGACGAAAAATCAATGAGTAAGAAATATTCCCCCGGATTAACCCTCAAAGATGCTGATAATATCATGCATACTTTGCCCACTGTGGCTGTGGTAAGTCCTGAGGTTATTTATCCAACCATGGCCATTCGCGAAGGAAAGAAACTCAATGTTAGTTTGTCGGGTGTTACCACTGATTATTTTAAAGTGTTTAACCAAGAAATGAAGCAGGGGGTTGGCTTTAGTGGTCGTCAACTTGAAAATGGTGCACCTGTCTGTGTAATTGGTCCTGAGGTAGCAGGTAAGCTTTTCCCCAATCAGGATCCTGTAGGACAGTCACTTAAATGTGGAAATATTTGGCTGGAGGTCGTGGGTGTTTTAAAAGGAGTTCAGGTAAATGAAAAGGCCGAATCGCTAGGCGTGAGTAACTACAGCAAGAGTGTGTTTGCACCCATCAAAACCTTGTTGTTGCGATTCAAAGATCGATCTTTAATTAACCAGAGCAGCCTAATGGGTGGAAATCAAGTCGTCTTTTTTGGCGGTGGAGCTATGTCATTTAGCTCGGGAGGAACCTCTGAAACTGAAAATCAACTGGATAAAATTGTTGTTCAAGTAAAGGAAAGCGATCAACTTTCGGCCACTGCCGAAGCTATAAAGCATATGCTTATCCGACGTCATCAAGGGGTGGACGATTTTGAGATTTCTATTCCGGAACTTTTGCTTAAACAAGAGCAAAAAACAAAGGATATATTTAATATCGTATTGGGAGCCATTGCTGGAATCTCATTGGTTGTTGGAGGCATTGGCATCATGAATATCATGTTGGCTTCTGTTATGGAACGCATCCGCGAGATTGGTGTACGTCGTGCCACAGGCGCCACACAACGTGATATCATTTTTCAATTTCTGTCGGAAGCTACCTTTATCAGCATCACAGGAGGTGTTATTGGAGTTGTTCTGGGGGTTGTTATGGCTAAAGTGATCACCCTGAGCACCGATATTCTGACCATTGTTTCCTTTTGGTCGATCTTGCTTTCCTTTGGCGTTGCAGCTTCTGTAGGGATAGTCTTTGGATTTCTTCCTGCTCGAAAAGCAGCAGAACAAGATCCTGTTGAATCATTGCGTCACGATTAGACGTTTTTGTTTTTGATTTAATTGATAGGATAGAAATGCCTGATAAATAGTAAAATTTTGAATATGAAACTCTTTAAGAAGTATATTTTAGAATTTACTCTTGTTGTTGTCCTTCTTTCTATAGTATCCTGTCGACCTTACCATCAAACTACAAAAGAAACAAGTGGTACTAAATTTTGGTATGACACAATTTATAACCCACCTGGTTTACCTGATGCTGAAAGAATAATTTATGGAGGAGGAACTGCAGTAAACACTGGAGTTTCAAGGCCAGTAAGGGAAATTGCACAGGACTCAATCAGTAAACAATCGAACGATAGCCAAGAAATATATGAAATACAAAATAACAAAAGGGATAGTTTGCAAAAAATTGACACCACTAAAAAAAATCAAAATAGTAGATATCGAACAAGGTAAAAGACAGGTGGTTACAATATATCTTATGCTTTAGTGTTAGCTATATTTTAAAGTTTAATATTATTGTTCCATTTAGCAATTCCCTATAAACCTGTTTTTTAATTTATAAATAACATGTGAATTTCGGTAATTGAGGTCTTCCCTTTTTCATAAGGAATCTATATGCTGACAACCATTGCAACTCATCATCACGTCTCCCGTTTACAGACTTCTGACTTCCAACTTCCAATCACTCCTTACCTATACTTCTTTATTTCGCCGGCCTTTAATTTTTTGTTGTAGGCTTTTAAATCAGCTTTAACTTCTGGCAGTAAAATCAATAACCCAATAATATTGGGGAAAGCCATGCTGAGGATCATCATATCCGAAAAGTCAATAACTGAACCCAAGTTAGCTGAGGAACCAATAACAATAAAAATTAAAAATAAAATGAAGTAAGTGTATTTTACCACATTTCGATTGCCGAAAATTTTCTGACCAAGATTACCGAAAATATAGTCAAATCCTTTTAAACCGTAATAGGACCATGAGATCATGGTAGAAAAGGCAAATAGAAAAATGGCCAATACCAATAAGTAGGGGAACCATGAGAAAACCGATCCAAACGCTCTAGAGGTTAACTGAGCTCCTTCAAATCCCATGGGATTTTCGTAGCTACCAGTGAAAATTAGTACCAAAGCAGTCATGGTGCATATCACCACAGTATCAATAAAGGGTTCCAACAACGAAACAAATCCTTCGGTAACAGGCTCGTTGGTTTTTACAGCAGAGTGGGCAATGGCAGCAGATCCAACACCAGCTTCATTTGAAAAGGCCGCACGCTGGAAGCCAACAATTAGGACTCCTATTACTCCTCCTTTAATGGCCGTAGCTCCAAAAGCACCTTCGAAAATTAACCTGAAAGCATCTCCTGTATGTTGGATATTCATGATTATAATTACCAAAGCCGTTCCCACGTATATGACGGCCATTAGTGGAACAATTTTATCGGTTACTTTGGCAATACCTTTAATACCTCCAATAATAACCACAGCAACTAAAATAGCCAGAATAACTCCAAAAAGAGCACCATGATCCGCAACGTCAGGAGCAATATAGGCTAATTGAGCGAAAGCTTGATTGGCTTGAAACATATTTCCGCCACCAAAGGATCCGCCAATAACCAAGATGGCAAACAAAAAGGACAAAACCAATCCAAGTCCGCCCAATCCTTTCTTTTTTAAGCCATCACGTAAGTAGTACATAGGTCCACCCGAAACAATTCCGTGGGAGTCGATCTTTCGGTATTTAACTCCTAAAGTACATTCTGTAAATTTTGAAGCCATGCCTAAAATACCGGCGATAATCATCCAAAATGTAGCACCAGGGCCTCCAATGCTAATGGCGACGGCCACTCCAGCGATATTCCCCAGTCCTACTGTTGCTGACAGAGCTGTAGTAAGTGCTTGAAAATGACTAACCTCACCTGTGTGCTTGGGATTGTCGTAGTCGCCTCTTACTAGATGTAAGGCGTGTAAAAATCCCCTAAAGTTAATGAAGCGAAGCATGACCGTAAAAGTGAGTGCGCCAAAAATTAACCAAACAACAACCAAGGGTATTTTTGTTTTAGTTGGTTTCCCGCTGCTATTGAGAATGGGTTGTCCCTTTTTGTCATATATAATGGGATCGTAGATGCCCATCGCGGCAAATGGATCCCAGAATAGTACATGATTTAATGCCTCTACTATAGGAGAAAATGCATTGTCGATGCGTTGACTTATAGACATATCCTCTAGGGTCGTAACTTTATCATTAACAGCATATCCTTGCTGTGAAAATAAGGTGTCCTGATTATCAGGAGTGTTTGCAAACACAGGCTGAGACAAAATTATAAAGAGTGAAATGATGAGGGTAGCGATAGATTTTTGATTCATCTTTAACGTGTTTCGACAAATAGGAAATATTAATTGCGAATGCAATGATAGCAAAAAAATAGCAGTTATTTTTCCCGTGGATTTATTCAAATGGACAAAATGACATAAACCCTGGTTTATTTGTTTAAAATCAATTGTTATCTTTGGCATAATACTATTTGAAAATAAATCGAGTATGAGAATAGCTGTTTTATTGTTGAATAAAGGTCGTGGTAGTGGAGAGGTTGCCCGCGAGCATGTTAAGCATTTGTTGCGCATGGGACATACAGTTTATTTTTTATATCCCGGAATCAGAGAAGGTATTCAGGGCGCCATAAATAAGGATATTTCTTTGCATACGGATGTATATCCGGTACACGAATATTTGCCTTCGGCAGGAGAAAAGCAAAAGCAGGTAGCTCGGATGGATGTTGTAGAAATGAAAAGTTATGCTGCTGATTATGAATTAGCATTAGAAGAAATAGCTCCTGAAATTGATATTTTTATCGGTCATCATGCCAATGTTACTGCGGTTGCTGTGCAGCACGTTGCCGAAAGATACAACAAGCCCTATGTGCTTTTTGTGCATGGTACCGGAATAGAACCTCGTCATCACGGATTGTGGGATGACGAAAACTGGAAGCTCATTGAAGAGGCTATTCTGCATGCTTCTGGGATTTTAGTCACTACGAAATATGTTCGCGATTTTTTGGTGAAACCACTCATTCCTTTGCCAGATGATCGGTTTCTAATTTTACCTTGTGGTGTAGATCAACAAGCCTTTTTCCCGGGTAAAGAGGATGATGTGCGAACGAAGTATAAATTGAAAGGCGACTATGTTATTTGTCCCGGTGCTTTAACCCATTCTAAGGGTCCGCAAAATGTTGTAGAAGCATCGAAGTTGTATTCCGATTTGGCTCAAACAGTTTTTTTAGGCGATGGTGAATTGATGTTTGATTTGCAGGAGGCATTGGGAAAAAGAGGTGTGTTCCTGGGTTTTGTTTCTTCCGAAGATAAGGCAAGCTTAATCAATGGAGCCGCAATTTTGACTGCGGCCCCCGAAAAACAAGAACATTTTGGGATTATCTACGCCGAAGCTCTTGCCGGGGGGGTCCCTGTTGTTGCCTACGCCGGAGGTGGAGTTGATAGCATTGTTACCCCTGATGTAGGTGTTCTTACCAATCGAAGTTCACATGAACTTGGAAAGTCGATCCGACAATTACTGTTGAACCCTGAATTGCGTACAAAAATGGGTGTCAGTGGACGAAAGCGTGCTGTAGCCTATTACGACTATCCGAAATTGGTAAAGCAGTTGGTTGTATGGTTGGAGGGTTTTTTAGTTGGTTAATGTAATGGTGTCAATTTACGAATGATTAATAGGTTGTGCCCGAACAAATCATTTTCTAAAGTCGGTTGGTCGGAACCACTCAAAAACGTCTTCTTGATCCTGGTTCCATCCCATAAGCCATGCGGTTAGGTTGTCAATTTTAAGTACCGATAAATCGTTGCCTACCCGTAGCATTATGTCGTTGGGGTATTGTTCCATGGCTTTCGCATGTTTTTCGGGTGTTTGGGCGTAGGTGGTATATAAATCCCAGGCGCCATACATATGAAGGGTTTCATGCGCTATAACTGCCGGAAGTGGCATCTCTGTTCCATTGTCGTAGTGTTGATATAAAATGGCTCCTTCAAGAAAATATTTCTTTTTCTTCATGCCTTTTGCAAAGCGCATGGCATAAGACATGCCATCTGCGTGAGCAAAAATAATCAGGTAAATATTTTTGTTGTTAAAGTCTTTGCTTAGTTTACGATATGCTCTTTTTGAGTTTCCATAACAGGCAAGCTTTGTTATCTCACTTACCCAATCAACCCGCTCTTTTCCACTTCCTGTTCCGGAAGCAATTTGAGGAATCACCAGACTTCTTCCATCTACCAACTCCTGAGTGTTAAAAGAAAGGGGTGTATTCCATTCCGTAGCTTGAACAATTAACCATTCCTGCGCCTGATTCAATGCTGACAACATTTGATCTTTTTCTTCTGGAGTCCATGGATCTGTTGGTGTTTCGATAAAACAATACAGGGTTTGAACCTGACCCTTTAATTCAAAAGCACTTCCGGCTAACCATCGATCGTTGGGTTGAGCAAAAGCAACGGAAAACCAAAACAGAAGGTATAACAAAAACAGCTCCCTGAAATAATGTAAAGACTTACCCATAAATGTTAATATGTAAGGAGGAAGTCCAAAGATAAAAAGATTGTTTGATGATTCTTTAGATTTTCCTCAGTAAATCAATTACTTCCGTAATTTAATAAACAAATTCTCCGTAGTCAGACCGTATGGTTAATTGTTTCTTTGAAGCATTTTCAACACGACCAACGATGCGCGCATCAATTTTAAACGATTTCGAAATGTCAATCAGGCTTTGAGCAATGGTCTCGGGTACATACAATTCCATTCGATGACCCATATTAAATACCTTGTACATTTCTTTCCAATCTGTACCCGATTGAGCTTGAATGATCTCAAACAACGGTGGAGTAGGGAAGAGGTTGTCTTTGATTACATGCAAGTTATCTACAAAATGCAATACTTTGGTTTGTGCCCCTCCACTACAATGGATCATTCCGTGAATTTGATCGCGAAATTCCTGCAGCATTGCCTTTATTACCGGGGCGTATGTGCGTGTTGGAGATAGAACCAGTTTACCCACATCCATGCCTTCGATGGGACTCGGATCAGTCAGTTTTA
>JBFHGX010000149.1:0-9436 GCA_041582875.1 Bacteroidales bacterium
ATCCATGGAAAAAAGAGGGGTCAAGCTGATTGTTTGTACCACTTGCTTAAAACATTTTAACTTATTGGATCAAATGGAAGTTGGTATTGCCAGCACAATGATCGACATCATGGAGCTTCAAAAAGCAGCAGATCGTGTGGTAACTCTATAGAACATCTTTACATCCTATGATATTTCATCGAAATTAAAAATTTCACAGGTCCTAACCAAATCACCGAAGGAGCCAAGAATATGTTTAATTTTGCTGAAAATATAGAAACATACTCTTCCATTATAACCCATAAATAACTGAAATGTCAGATATCCTCAATGATTATTTTGAATCGGCACATAGCAGTTTACTATCAGAAACTGATCTACTAAATTGCTTAAGAGGACTTCCCGCCTTGTTGTTTCGAATTGAACTTGTAAAAAGCAGAATCGAATACCTCAACGATTTTCAATTGGAAGTTCTTGGAGAAAAGACCTTCCTTTTGCTCAAAAACCAGAACTTTAGCAGAGAAATTATTTTTAAAGAAGATTATCACATTTACGAATCCTATATTCGATCAGTACATGCTGGAGGAAATTCCTCAGCCATATTCAGGGTTAAGAACATGGACGGCAACTTTAGCTGGCTTAAGCTCTTCGGAAGCCAAAATGCTTATAATACTGGTTATTACCTCGGAATGTTGGTTGACATCACTCCCAACGTTGCCATGATTGAGCAAATGAACAAGGAAGAAGAAGAACAACAAGCCATGCTCGAAATGTTGGATAACCCGGTAGTTTTAGTCGATATTGCTGATAAAAATATTGTTTCTCATAATACGGCTGCGCATGAATTATTTGGGTACAGCATGGATGAATTCCGAAAATTAAGACTTGCTGATCTCTACCCTACAGGGTTCAAAGGAGAGATGACAAAGGTTTTTGAGGATATTATTTTTGACAAAAAGTGGGAAGGTAAAATCCTGTTTCGAAGAAAAAATCAATCCCGATTTTTAGGCAGAGCAACGCTACGTTCACTTAAAATAAAAGAAAAAAGATTGCTACGTATTTCGGTTTATGCTGTCGACAGTGCTGATATTAAAGACCCATCTGATAGCACTAATTCTAAAGTATCAAAACTCCCCGACACAAAACAACAGTATGTTAAAACCCTGATATCAAAAGTTGAAAAATTATCTGATATAAAAAAAACGCTAGAGTTATTTCTTAAAACACCTTTCGATATTGATATGTTTGATGGAATTATATATTCAGATATTCTCATAAGAAAAGGACATATCATTGTTTATGGTGCAGGTGATGCCTTTAACAATCTTCCTTTTGGAGATGCTTTTTCTTATGACGGAACCATCGCCGAGAATATTGAACAATATAAACTTGATCACTTAATTGTTGATGATACCATGTCAAGTATTAAGGCCATCGACTGGGCATTATTTATCCCTTATGGGATACGCTCCTATTTCGCCAAACCATTTTACGAACGAAATGTACTGCGGTCAGTATTAATTTTATGTTCAAAAAAAACCCATGTTTTTTCAGAAGAAAAACTGGAAGATTATGCATTATTGGATGAACCTTTTCTGAAGGGCCTGAAAAATTGGAGAAAGGCCTCCAGAATAAAAAAAGTAAAATCCTAGCTTCCATTTTTTCTTCAATACCAATAAGCATTCTAAACCGCCCCCATTATATTTCCGCTTTTCTTTTGTAATCCATAACATTGTTGTGGAGGAATAAATAAGAACAAAATATTCTTATGCTTTCCATCAACTATTTACTTGTAATGTTTTCCAACACAAGCATCAATTCTATTTTTCAATAGAATAATGAGCTAAACGCACAAAATAGTCACGCTAACCACATTTTTGGTAATACCAATTACGCTATTATAATCACATATATACTTTATATTGAATTTATATTACATTTTACTTGCATATATTAAATTTTGTTCGGTACTTTGGTATGTCCAAATATAACAATACGCACGATATGCACCAACAAAAGGAACAAAAAGTACTCAAACAGCTACTCAACTACCTTAATGATGACAAACAACCCATTGGAGTTCGTTTGCCTTCAGAGAGAAAACTAACAGAACAACTATCCACGAGCAGAAGCACCTTAAGAAGTGCACTTAAAACGCTTCAGGCAAAGGGAGTATTGGAAGTGAAAGCAGGTAGCGGCTGTTACTTAATGTCGAAGAATGAAATCGACAACCTACTTAATAACAATCAAACGGATAATAAATCTCAAATTTCCGATAGCCTAGAAGCTTTTTATCTTTTCGAACCCATCGCTGTTACACTTGCAACTGATCGTATGGACGATGCTACTTTAAAGTCTTTGGAACAATGCATTGTTGATTTAAGTGTGGCCATACTGGTTCCTGACATTGAAAAAGTAGTGGAAAATCACAAGAATTTCCATAAAATCATCATAAAATCAACCGGAAATAATTTTATAATCAAATGTCTTGAACGTTTTGAATTAAACTATATACTGGTTTCCAATATGATGAGTCAGGCATCAATAGATCAGCGAAATAAAATTTTCGCTTTGCATGTAAATTTATTTCAGGCCATAAAGGATAGAAACCCCGAAAATGCCAAAACGGCTTCCGAGGCCATGATTATGTCCACTTCGGCTCTACTGGCACAATACGAGGGAATTAAATTACCAAAAATTATCAGCGACAAAGCAACCCTATCTAATTAAGCACACCTTAATATAACATCCAACCATGGCAATACTGTCAAATACATTAAAAGCTATTAATGCCCTACTTTTTAGTTCCGAAAACACCAATTCGGTGGAAACCGAACCTCAATTGAATGCTGGTGCAGACGAAGTAATAGATAATGAGCAACCCTACGCTTGCATTGCCACCGACGTTACCGATGAAGGGCTTATGATGGAAATCATGCGACTCGGTTATGATCCTGCAAATTACAACAAAGATCAAATGCTGAAAATCATGTTCAACAGCATGAATCAAAACAGACCTGTTACGGTACCAGTAGATGAACCGAAAATGAGTAATTCTAAGATTCAACAACAATAATTATAATTCACAGATCATGGAGAATGATGAACACTTGTATATCGAAAAACGCAATCTTGTAAAACGTTGGAAAGGCCCCATCCCGGCTCTTGTTAACACACTCTTTATTTTGGTGGTATTTTATATTACCTGGTGGATTTTTCAAGACCCCCGTGGATTGATGCGTATGTATACACCCTACAAAGGTTATATGATATGCCGTTGGCTTTTGATTATCTTCATTTGGGTGGCCTATATTTTCAACTTTTGGCCGTTTAAACGAACTTGGTTAAACAACACACATCCCGTCGTAAAAGGACTGGTCCTTACAGGAATTAGTGTAGCCGTTATGTTATTGGTTATCCAGGGTTTCTTTGTACATATACTTGGAAATTTCGGCATTGCCTATTTCAACCCCGAAAGACTAACGGCATTGGGATTAACTGAATTTTACGCCGAGGAATATTCCTTTGAAGCCATCATGATGTTTGCTGCAATTGCATCATGGCTAAGCCCAGCATGGGTGGTAGCCTGTGAAAATGCACCATGGCAAGTCCTTAAACAACCGGTTAAAGGTTTAACGGTTGTGCTGGTCACCTTTTTTATAAGCATGATCGTATATTTTATAACCATGCATTCACACATGGCCATATTGTACTATCCCTGGCAAGAATTTACCGCCATAACGCCTCCTTACTGGGAAGACTTTGCCAATACGGTTTCTGGCAACTTTCATATTGCATGGATCATGAGTGCAACGGTGATTGTTTGGCTATACGAAACCATTTGGGAACGCTATCCTTTTGATTTAATAAAAACCAATTGGCTAAGACGCACAAGCTCATTTTTCGGAATTTTCATCATTGCCATAGCATTGGCTTTGTTCTTATACTTTGCTCAAGAATTGGCCTGGGGACCTGCAATTCGTGGCACACGACGCCTAATGGCACCTGACTGGAGGTGGTTACATGTGGGCGAAATGGCTATTTTTTGGTTGGTACCTTGTTTATTCTTGTATTTCTACCTTGGAAACTGGCCAAAAAAATTCAGCCGGCCAGTAAATGTATTAATCCGGACTGCTATAACCATTGTAGGTGCTGTCGTACTTTACATTGTATACTACAAAACTTCACACCTATTTCTGGGTACACAAAAAGGGTTCTCACATCCTCAGCAATTCCCAATGATCCCCATGATCTGGCTCATCAACATGTTCTTAATCAATTATTGGTTTATGGATGGATGGCCAGGTTGGAAACTTGCACCCGAAGCAGCACCTGAAGTAGTGTCTGAGCCGAAACAAAAAAATGCTGTTACCTGGTCATCTAAATTTGCTGGTGGACTTGCCTTTGGAATCGCAATGGGTATTGTTATCTATTTTATAGTAATCAAAATTATTCCTTGGTGGTCCTCCGTATTTACAATCATTGATTAACCACTGTAAACCGATATCAAAATGACTGACAAAAACTCAAATAAAAAAAAGGAATTCTCACGTAGAGATTTTCTAAAAGGTTCAGCAACGGGCGTATGTGCCGGAGCACTAGCTTCAATGGGCGTATACTCATATTCACCAATGCGCAAAAAATCCTTCCCTAAAACAGATCGGCAACAAACAGATTTTGGCGTTTGTAAGAGCGTAAAAATAACCAACATATCAGAAACAAGTTGGTTTAGCAATGCTGTTCTAATGGGCGATATTAGAAATGCGGGAGGCTTACTAGTTAATCAATATGATTTCAACTGGCCTCCTTTTGGTAACGGAAAAGGGTTAGCCAACGGATCCTATAAAGAAGGAATGGATAAAATTAAACACCTCCTTCCAAACAAACTGGATGAAGCTTGGGAAATTGTAGAGAAAAACTCTGTGAACCCAGAGAATGCAGGTGGTTATTCCGCTTTGATAGAAATGGAAGACATGGACGGCAAAATCCATAAATACCTACTTGATTCTGGATGGTCATACAGTTGGATGGACGAATGTTTTAAGCGCGAAGGCGTAGACAAAATGCTGGAAAACCATGAAATAGAAAAATTCTTTGTTTCGCATGCGCACTTCGATCATTTTTGGGGATTACCCGTAACTTATAAATACGATCCAACCATTACGACCTATATTCCTGAAGGTTTTTATCCGGAAGACAAACAATACATCGTCGACAGTGGCCACCAAGGCGAACTCATAGAAGTTAAAAACGGGCTAAAGGAAATAGCTCCAGGTTTCGCAGTTTACACTTTTGGCGTTCCCATTATTTGTCGGGTATACGGTGAGCTTTCAATGTATTTCAACATCAAAGACCTTGGTTTGGTTTGTGTTACAGGATGCTGCCATGAAGGTATTATAAAATTTGCAGACACTGCCTATCGCGAGTTAAAATACGAAAAGGATCAGATGCATGGTATATATGGCGGCCTTCACATTTCTCCATTCGAAGATTGGGATCCAAAATACGATGACTTGGTAATCTCCATGAAAAACTGGGGTTTTGAAAAAATTGGATGTAACCATTGTACCGGAATTCTCACAGCAAAAAAATTCATTGAGAGTGGGTATAATGTTGTTCAGGGTACGGCACAACATCGATCCAAAGACACAGCCTACCTAGGAAATGGCGACACCATCCAATTTAAAGCTTAAGAGCACTTGTAATTAATGAAAAAATTGTCGGACATACATCCAGAGGTTATAGCGGAAAACTATAATGAATGGTTTACAGGGTTCTTAAGAAGTCTATTGATCCGAACCAATTTTATTATTAATGTGCGTAATAAGCTTGGATGGCGTGGACTAAAACCAACCTATAGAAATGGAGAAGGATGGACCTGTCGTATAAATAATGCCCGAGGAATTTACGGCATTTGTTTCAACAAGTATTTTGACGATAATGTCTGGAAAACAGGTTCGTACACCTTGTATTATTTCCCGGATAAAAATGAGCCATTGGTTGGTTACTTTTCCCTCGATGCTGGGTTGGCATGCCATCAAGCCGACTACACCGACCTTATTCGCGAATTTTTATGCTTCCCTGAGTTTTCAGCCTTGTTCGAAATTGCTCAAATAAATATCTCTATTTCAGTAGATAGCCGAGCACTTTTATGCACCTTACTGGCACAAGAACACAAACGTTCAATCAGTATGTCGGGGGTCTTTTGTGAAGTTTCAGATACGCTTGAAACCATAATTGAACCCGGTGGTTATGATCAAAACCTTCAGACATATGAAATAGCCTCAAAATATTACGAAGTGCTTGCGGCTACTTTGAGTTACAACCTATGCGAAAGTCCTGCCTACCTCAGACAATCAAAGCATATCAATGCCTCTGATATAAATTTACCAGATTCTGATATTTTGGAATTCGCTTTGGGATATAATAAAGAGTGGTTCAATAAAAATCAGCAAGCAATAGACATAAAAAATTCGAACAAAAATACAACAACTTGCTTGTGGCGCGAAGGGGCAACAATTCCACCGCAGTTCAAAGATGCTCTCTTTTGGGAGGCACATTTGCAGAAGTCTGCACGATTTGAAAAATCACACTTCGACGCTGAGGAACGCCCCCAATTTATCCTACTAACAGGTTTTTTGGGAAGTGGAAAAACATCCTTTCTAAAGCATTTTATTGAATACCACACTTCCAACAATCGGTTTGTAGCGGTAATTCAAAATGAGATTGGAGAAACAGGACTTGATGCTTCCATGCTTGAAGACAATTATGCTGTGCTCGAAATGGACGAAGGTTGCGTTTGTTGTTCACTCATCGGACAGCTAAAAAAAGGAATCCAACAAATTCTATCGAACCACAAGCCAGATGTTATTGTGCTTGAAACTTCCGGATTAGCGAACCCCTTTAATCTGATGGCCGAACTGAATGAAGTCAGGGAATTAATTAGTTTCGAGTCGGTTACCACCATCGTTGATGGTCAGAATTATGCCGCTTCCAAACAATCTTCGAATTTAGTAATCAACCAGATAGCAAGTGCGAACCTATTGCTTCTAAACAAAACTGATCTACTTTCCGAAACTGGTATCCAATCAATTTCTGAAGAACTTCAGTTGATAAATCCGAATGCACGGATAATTGAAACCATTGGAGGTGATATTAATCCAGCCTTGTTGTATGCTAACGAAGATAATCAATTGATTAGTTTTAGTAATCACAACACCAAAATGCACTACCATACGGGAACACACAACCACTTAATGGAGGGAATGGGTTCAAAAAAAATCACTTTTACAACACCTTTGCAAAAGGATGAATTTCTATCAAAAATTAAGGAAATTCCCCTGACAGTGTACAGAATAAAAGGAGTATTGAAATTTTCTGATAGCCCTAAACCTGTTTTTTTCCAATCAGTGTACGGACATTTTGAATTTAGCCCTGCTAACAATAGAGAAAATAATGAATATTTTTTGATTTTTATTGGGGAAACGACTTCCCTAAATAAGCTTAACCTAATTTTTTTAACAAACTAAATTGTGTAATATGAAAAAAGTATGTTTAACTGCAGTGATTTCGATTGTATTTTTTGCAATCATGGGAATGGTGCCAACTGTTTCGGCACAATGTCCTACAAATGAGTTCTATTCTCCTGAAGTTCAGGGGGCATGGGAAAATTATGATTTGGGAGATTTTGTCCTCGAAAATGGAGCCATACTTCCCCATTGTAACCAGGCCTACATTACTTTTGGTAAACTCAATGCCAAAAAAGACAATGTAATTGTCTTTACAATAATGTATTCCGGCACACATAAAAACATGGCTCCACTTGTTGGACCTGGAAAAGCACTTGATACTGATAAATATTTTATCATTATGCCCGACCTACTATGCAATGGAATCTCTACCTCTCCTTCCAACACCATTGGGGGATACGCCATGGGAGCTTTTCCTCATGTAACGGTGGGTGACATGGTTCGTGCACAACATCAGTTGGTTGCTGAAAAATTTGGCGTTAAAGATGTACAGTTGGTTACCGGATGGTCAATGGGTGGACAACAAACCTTTGAATGGGCAGTACGCTACCCTGACATGGTAAAACGTGCCGTACCTATTGGAGCAAGCCTTAAAGCTGGCCCATGGAATGTAATCTTAACCGATCTGGTTATGGGTAGCCTACAGGACGACCCATACTTCAATGATGGCTTTTACACGTCCCCCCATGCTTGCCAGGCAGGCTTACGCAACCTAGGTCGTTTGTTTTCACTGATCGGTGCCAGCAAAGAAATGTATCAGGGCGAACATTGGAAGAGAATGGGCTTTGCTTCTCAGGAGGATTTTATGGTTAGAATCTGGGAAAACCACTTTGTACAAATGGATCCTAACAACCTTATTGCCATGGCTTGGGCTTGGCAACATGCTGATGCAAGCCTAAATACTGGTGGTGACTTGGTGAAAGCTCAAAAGCAAATTAAAGCGAAAGTTTGGCCCATCGTTTATACCGAAGATATGATGTTCGACGAAAGCGATATTGTAGAACAATGCGAATACATCAAAGATTGTAATGTTTGCCTGATTCCATCACACTGGGGTCACTTTGCTACCTTTGGCTTCTTCCCAGAAGATGCAGAAGCCATCGAAAAAGTATGGAGCGACATCTTAGCTCAATAAAAAATAATTAGCGATTGAACTGTATTGGCAGATATTAGTAACTAACTGTTTCAGTGAAAATAGCCTAAACATACAGGAAATCTATTAATCACACCCCCGACGAGCAATTTCGTCGGGGGTGTTTGCTTATGACGTGTTTTAATCACTTTTTACAAATGATTTTCTGAAGTACAATCATACTCCCTTTAGTTTTACCAGTTATATTTCTGGCATTTCTTATTTAGGTTACAAAACTGACTATGAAAAGAATACTAAATCGACACCATAAAGATACAGACCCCTAAATCATTATTTTACATTTACATATTGATTTAGCTATTTTAATATCATGAATTTCCTTCTACAATAAAAACATTGTTGTTCGAAGGATGGCAGCCGTTCGTATGTTCGCCATGATGTTAGGATTGATGATTCTATGGGTTCTTGTGATAAAATGATAAGATTAATAAATTTAATTAAGCTATCGTCATGCACCATTCTTGCTTATGTTTAACGGCAAATTATTAAAGCATGCCGAATTGTTTGGCATATTCCAGTGAACTTGATGTAAAAACATCTTAGTTAAAAAGCAGACCCTAACCCCGCTTCAATCGATAAGTACTAATGAGTATACCCGAAATTAGCAGCACTGCACTAATCAAATGGTAGAATTTCAATTCTTCATTCAATAGCACCCACGCTACTAATCCACTAAAAAGCGGCATCAGGAAGTAAATCATCCCGGCTGAGGAAGCTCCAATTCTATCGATGGCTTTATTCCAGGAAACAAAGGAGACCAGAGACGAGAAAATAC
>JBFHGX010000150.1:0-9371 GCA_041582875.1 Bacteroidales bacterium
CTGTTGTTATTTTGTCCGTCGTAGACAGACATTGAATGGACACAGAATAAAACCCTGCCCATAACATTGCATCATACTTTATGGCTAAATTTGGCTTGACATTCACGTTTATAGATTCAAATCACATTTGTTGTGGTCAGAAAGAATTATCTTCGAAAATCGCCACAAAAGTATATGCTACACGTTATGCTTCATTTGCCAACGCACTTTTAGGGTATTCTTGGCGTGCATCAAAAACCCAAATTAATACACCTTTTGCCCAACATTTAGCCGTTAAATCATCCATATCTAAATCACTGAATTTATGCGTATATGCGACTTGTGGGTAGTCAGCAAAAGGCTTAATTAATTCACTTGGTAAGTACTCACATTCAAACTCATCCATTTCTTTTATAATTTCTTTTACCCTGTCAATGTCGTTTGGGTTTTTTACGTAAATAGCTCCGTAGCTTTTGTGTGTTAATTTGTTCATAATCTTGTTTTTATCCCGCCCGCAAAAACGAAAGCATAACAAAAGCTATATTTAATAGCGGGTGAGTGGTTAATATTAATGTATTTTCTTTTAATCAATTTCATTCTATTTTGAAAGTTTTGTGCTTCGATTCCGCTACTAAACATAGCCAAACCGTTGGCGTTCATTGTAATAAACCATAGTAGTTAAAATTTATTTGCATGAAAATACTTACCAGAAAAAGTCAAAATGAAGTGTTAGACAGAATGCTACATCTTATAAATATGACTCATATGACTTTAGAACAATTGAATGAAGATTTTAAATTTGAATTTGGTGAAAGTATTTTATACAAGAAAATTGGTGAAACGAAATTCGATGAAAAATTCTATCGTACATTAAGAGATCAAATTGGTTCCATACTAGGTCATCAAATTAGTGAAGGTTTCAATCTTGTTCGGGAATTGGGACTAAACAGTAACGAATTCAGAGATAAATTGGATGAGATATTTTACGGTTCTGAAATATATAATGGTGAATTTGATAGTTGGGTAGGGATCTATTCAGACAATAATTCAATGAAATTGGATGTTGGCAAAAAAGACTGGTGGAGCAGAAAAGATTGACAATTAATGATATGACAAGACAAGAATTACGTGAGGATTTAAATGAAATTTCGAGAATACTTTTGTCTGCAAAGTATTTCGAGTTAGATTTTAATTATTTCAATTCAGTAAAATATACGCAACCACTTGTTTATAACGCATTTTACTTATTAATTGAAAGACTTTATCATTCAATATCTGTTGCCCTTATTTTAGACTTGTGTAAACTTTTTGATAAAAGAGAAAAATACAGCCTTGTTAGACTCAAAAACAAAATGAATGAAAACTATGAAAAATCAGAATTAAATGACCAAATAATAAAATCAGATTTTGTTGATCTATTTAACACTTTGGATTCTGATGAGATTGAAAATTTACTAATAAAATTGAAAACGACCCGAGATAAATATTATGCACATTTTGATAGAAAAAGAACTGACTTTGGTGAAATTCAAATGAACAGTAAAGAAACTAGCAAATTAATATCAATCGCAGAAAGTATACTTAAAACTATTGAACTAAACTATTTCGAAAAAAGTGTGCATTTTAATTTGACCATTGGTGAATTAGGTCATAACATTTTTGAAAGACTTAATGATTGGGAAGAATACAGGGGAAAATACGGATTATTAAGAAATATGAGATAAATAACAACGAAACGCCAACAATGCATATACTTTATGGCGGGTTTAGGTTTGAATATGAACATTTTAGTTTCAATTATTAATCATAGTGGACAGAAAGATTCGTCTTTTAAAGTCCGCCACAAAGCATATGCTTCCCGTTGGCAGCAAGGCGAAGACCCACCGCACATTTAAGCACTTTCGGTTTTTCTCCACCACACAAAGCCGACGCAAAAAACCAAAACAGCTTAAATTTTTTCAACCGTACACTATACTTAACCAGAATAAAACTTTAAACAGCTTGACAAATCTATCAATACCTTCATCGAAACAAGCTGCAAATTTTTCCTGTTTGGTTCTGGCTTGTCCAGATTAGGGGATTTAGGGGTAAGCGTAACAACAACCCGATTTTGTAAAAAATATTTAAAGAAATCACTTTTTTGTTTGCTTTTGTGTAAAAAAAGTGCATAACTTTGTTACCTGCTAAATCAAGAGTGCTGATTATTAACTGGAAACTGGCAAGAAAATCAATGACAAAGTAAGAAATAGCAGCTAATTCATATCGTATCGAAAAATATTTATAAACCAAAATATATAATAAATATTGGAATTATGAACAGGTACATAGAATAAGCCACCCTGGAAATATCTCGTCCGGGGTGGCTAAAGTAGCTTTGCTACCGTAAATGCCCTGCAAAGTTACAAAATTGAGATAATTATGTCAATTTTTTGTGATAGAAAATATCACACAGTTTTTAGATTTAAATTTTTTGTATTATGAAAAAATTATTATTTATTGCAATTATATTTTTTGCAGGAATTATTAGTGCTAATGCACAGAGTTATACAGTAAGTACTTCATGGACACCAACATCCAACTGGCCAACTCCTCTTGATCAGTCTACAGATGGCTATGGGGTATGGATTACAATACATGATGTTACAAATAATGTTGTGGTTGTTCAAGATGAAGGAAGCGGTTTTCTGCATAATACTGTTTTATCCTATGTTTTTTATGGACCTAATGTATCTGATGTTATGGAATCATATATTGCAAGCTTATCAGGTCCTGCTAACTTTAACATATATTGTGCTGTTCGGGCAGGTAATAGTGGTTCGTCAGCTGTTTATGATTCAGGTAAGAGTACAACAACTAATATTCCTTCTTCATATTTTATTAACGATCAGGTAGATGCTAATCAGGTGATTTTTTAATTATTAATCAAAACTCTAATGCTTCCCAGTAAATATTTACTGGGAAGCATTTTATTACAATGAGAAAAACAAGGTTTATATATGCAATATTATTAATTTGTTTGGCAGAGATTTTACATGGCCAAAACGAAACCAATATATGGCATTTTGGTATTCATGCCGGGCTTGATTTTAATAGCGGTAACCCGGTTGTACTGGGAGGTGTTGACCATTACTCACTCAGGTCAAATGCCACCATGAGTGATTCCCTTGGAAATTTTCTTTTTAGTTTTTCAGGTACAACAGTTTGGAATCGTAATGGTGATATAATGCAAAATGGAGACGATATTATAGGGCATAATAGCGCAAGCCAGGGGGCATTAGTAGTACCAATGCCGGGGTCAAGCTCATTATATTATATTTTTTGTGTTGGTGAAGAAGATCATCCCAAAAAATTTCATTATTCCAGGATAGATATGAACCTGGACAATGGACTTGGAGGTGTTGAAGCAGGTTATAAGAACGTTGAAATTAATATGGGTGATTTTGCCTTAGATAAAATAACGGCAGTAGTACATAGTAATAACAGTGATATCTGGATTATTACACGTATTTTCCCTCCTTTAGGGAGCTCCACAAATGATGCGTATTTGTCATATTTACTAACTCCTGGAGGATTAGTTACTGTCCCGGTAGTAAGTGAGATAAGATATGTCGATTATCCAAACGGTCTTAATGGGTGTATGAAAATCTCTCCCGATAAAAAGTTTTTAGTAACTGCTTACATGAATGAAGTTCCCGTTATAAATAATAACCAGGCTTTTGATATTTGCAGTTTTAATGCAAACTCCGGGGAAATAGAATATTTATACAGTATAGGGCGACGAGATGGATATATCATGGATTACGAACCATGGGCTGTTGAGTTTTCACCCGATTCAAAACTGTTGTATTTATCATATTATAATGAGAATGAAACTCCTGCTTGTTATGAGTTATTCCAATACGATATGCAATACATTAATGATTCTGCCCAGTTTAAACAATCAGAAATTTACATTGGTAATGGACAGGCCTGTGGATTACAACTTGCCAGGGATGGCAGGATATATGGTACTGGTGAAAATGGTTATAGTCTTAGCAGTAATATGGGAGTAATAAACAGGCCTTGGGAAAGAGGTACTGCCTGTGATTTTCAAAATGATGCCTTATCTTTTGGAAATCAAAACATCTCCATTTTCTTTCAAAACATAATGCTCGATTACCTTTACCGCTTCGAGTGGGAAGGCAGTTGCTCGGGCACACCAATAAAATTTAACCCAAACTTTATTAACCCAATAGAAATAACATGGAATTTTGGCGATGGAAGCCCCTCGGTAACTGAAACAAGCCCTGAGCATATATTTAATGCAGATGGCGAATACGAGGTGCATACCACTGTAAAATACAACGATCCCTCTGCCCCATTTGGTTTCCGCACCGAGGAAACCTCACGGGTGGTAACAATACTGCTATCGCCAACACCCAACCTTGGCAACGATACCATTATATGCAAGGGCACACAATTAACTTTAAATGCAGGTAATATACCGGGTATCTATACATGGAGTAACGATACAGCCACCATAACTTTTGGCCCCGACAAATACGAAATAACGGTAAGCGATACAGGTAACTACATGGTACGTATTACCAATTCATCAGGCTGTTCGGGTTATGATACCATACATGTTAGCTGGCATCCCAGCCCCCAAATCGAGGAACAGAATCTGCAGATACAATCTACGGTAGCAGGTGGTGCAACAGGCAGTATAACAGGCCTTGAGGTAACCGGAATCCCACCCTTATCATTTATTTGGTACGATGATAATGGAAATATTATGGGTAACACCCTCGATTTAAATAACCTTGGAGAAGGGAATTATTATTTAGAGATAACCGATAGTAACGGATGTGTGAGCCTTTCCCAATCCTATACCATAAGTTCCGGTAATATAGTGATAGATAGTGTTGATATCAAACATTCTCATTGCAGGCAGGATATAGGTAAAATAATTATATATGCCTCCTCACAAAGTGGTGGCCCTTTTGAATATTCCATTGATAACGGCTTAAGCTGGCAAAGCAATAATACATTTACCAATTTATCCGAAGCCAGTTATTACATCAGGGCAAAAGAAACCGGAAATGGCGAAACACCCTATGGGCTTAACCCGGTAGAGATATTGGATATTGCCGGGCCGCAAATAACACATATATTCACAACCCCCGAAACAAATCATAACAGCGATGGCGAAATAATAATCACGGCAACCACCTCGGCCGACAGCCTTTGGTATTCAATTAACAACGGTCAAAACAACCAATACAATAACGGTTACTTTAATAGCCTATCGGCAGGAATATACCTATGCAGGGTAAAAGACAATTACAACTGCGATACTGTATTTGCAGTTGAGGTAATAAGCCATAATACCCAGCTAATAGAAGCCATAGCCGGCGATGGTTATGCCTGTAAGGGCAATACGGCAACAAACCCGCTTAGAGTAAGCGACTTTAAGGATGTTAAGCGATTTAATGCAGTATTGACATATGATAATACGATACTCGAATGCGAAGGCTATGATAATATGGTTCAAGAGCTGGAAGACGGAATTACCATAACCACACAGACCAATGATAATAAGATATATATCAATTGGGAAGGGGTAAGCTCATTAACATTACCTGACAACACAACCATATTGGAGCTGGTATTTAAATGTAACGAAGAAGGCTATCCAGGGATAAGCTGGGAAGCATCTCTGGGAGAGAGTAATTTTTATAATGAATTGGGCGAAGAGATACCTGCAAATTACACCATGGGAAATGTGAGAATATTTGCCCGTCCGGAGATAGTTCTAGGCAACAGCCAAAGCTATTGCGAAGGCGATGAAGTTAATATATGGGCATATGTTGATGGAGGAAGTGGTGAGTTTTCCTATCAATGGGTAGGTCCTAATGGTTATAGCACTGAGGAAGAATATATATGGATCAGTGGCATACAAACAAGCATGCAGGGAACATACAACCTTACTGTTACAGACGACTCATTAAACTGTGTTGAAAGTAAAAGTATGGAGATAACGGTAAACCAAGGGGCTGAAATTGCATTTTCAGCGTACGATACCCTTTGGGTTGAGCCTGGCTTTATCCTCGAAGCTGGATATGGTGCTGAATTTTACTATTGGAATACAGGAGAAACCTCGGAAACAATCGTCATTGACAGTATGGGCAACTACAGTGTTGAACTCACATCATTCGAAGGCTGTAAATCAACAGGCACAATACAAATCCTTTGGTCAGGTACACCTTTTTACATTCCAAATGCCTTCACACCAAACGGTGACGGACTAAATGACAGTTTCAAGGCAATAGCTAGATACGATTATGTAAACAAATACTACCTTAGCATTTATAACCGTTGGGGGCAAAGCGTTTTTGAAACTACTGATATCAACAAAGGTTGGGACGGTACTTATAAAGGTAGCCCATGTATGTTAGGTGCATATATTTATCGCATTGTTTATATAGAGTCGGGACAACAACCTATTGAAAGCAAGACTGTGGAAGGAACAGTTATGTTGGTCAGGTAATCAAATCTGGTATTAGACTTAAATTAATTATTTCCTGGACTAAAATAGTTTAAAATAAAACGGTGAAATTAATTGGACATAATGGAAAAGAAAACAGCAAACGCTTCGCAGTCAAACACATTGCCAAGTCGCGCAAAAGCCCACCGCCAAAATCAAAACTTGTCAATAAGTTTGCCTGCCCCGACCCCAAAAAAAACGCCCAGCTGCCAACAATGTATATACTTTATGGCTAATTTTTGTTTGAAATTCAGGTTTTTGACATCAAATAACAATTATTGTAAACAGAAAGATTCGTCTTCGAAAACCGCCACAAAAATATATACTGCCCGTTATGCACCATACAAAACTAAACACAGTAAAGACTTAATAAACATAATATATCAAATTAAATAACTAGTTATGAAGAATTTTTTTTTCTTATTGTTTCTAATACCAACCTTCGTTTTCAGTCAAGGATGGGAAAAGACTTATGGTGAAGGTGTTGGGCGCTCAGTTCAACAAACTACAGATGGTGGTTATATTGCTTTTTGCAACTCTAATTTCCATAATATCTACCTTCTCAAGACTAATCACAATGGTGACACATTATGGACTAAAACTATCGGTGAAAACGACCACTTCTTTGCTTTATGTGGTCAGCAAACAATTGATGGTGGATATGTAATTGTCGGTTGGACTGATCCAGATAATGCCCTAAATGACATATTATTAATAAAAACTGATAGTAATGGGGATGTTTTATGGACTAAAACATATGGTGGTAGTAACAGAGAAGTAGGGTTCTCTGTGCAACAGACTTTTGATGAAGGGTTTGTGATTACAGGTTGGTCTGATTCGTTTAGTAACTCTTACGATGTATTTCTGATTAAAACTGATAGCGATGGTAATGCTTTGTGGACTAAAACCTATGGAGACGATCTAATGGATATTGGAAAATCAATACAACAAACCGCAGACGGTGGTTATATTATTGCTGGGGAGTCAATTATTTGGGGTTCTGGATTTAGTTCCGTTTACTTAATAAAGACAGATATTAATGGAACTGCTTTATGGACTAAAACATATGGCGGGATAGATGAAGATGCAGCATACTCTGTAAAACAAACCACTGATGGAGGTTATATTGTTACAGGTTATACTGAAACATTAAATGGAACTAAGGATGTATATTTAATAAAAACAGATGACAACGGTGACTCTCTATGGGTTAAAACATATGGTGGGATTTATGATGATATGGGATCCTCAGTGCAACAAACTACCGATAGTGGATATGTTATTGCAGGTTATACCGAAAAAATAAACGGAACTACGGATGTATTTTTATTAAAAACCGATAATAGTGGTAATATTTTATGGACTGAAACTTATGGTGGGGTTGGTAATAATAGTGGAATGTCAGTACAACAAACCACTGATGGTGGATATATAATTACAGGAGTTTATGACGATGATTTTGTGTGCTTAATAAAAACAGATGGCAGTGGTATTGTTTCAACCATAGAAATTCCTGCTCCAAACCCGAATAGAAAATTAGTAAAGATTGTTGACTTTTCAGGAAGAGAAATATCAAAACCAGAAAAGAACCAGCCACACATTGAAATATACGATGATGGTACAACAAAGAAGAAAATGAAATTAGAATAAAGTACAGTGCATAACAATGCATATACTTCATGGCGGGTTTCGGTTTGAAATACAACATTTTAGTTCCAAATATTAATCGGCGTGGCAAGAAAGATTTATCTTTGATAGTCCGCCACGAAAGTATATGCTACCCGTTGGGCACCATAAAAACAGACATATGAATAGAATATTTTGCATAATTATTTTCTTGTTTCTCATATTGACAGCGCAAAGTCAATTAGTCGTTGATAATGGAGTTTTTTTCTCTGAAAATGAAAAAAGTGAATTAACGAAAAGAATGCAAGAAATTAAAGAAAAGACCTCAGTTCAAACATTAATATATACCACATTGGACTTAAATGGTAAATCCCCATTTGAGTACAGTAGAGAACTCGGTATGAATTACAAAGTAGGAATTAAAGGAATAAATAATGGAATATTGATTCTTCTCTCAAAAAATGACAGAAAAGTACAGATACTAAATGGTTACGGTATTGAATGGATTATTTCAGACGATGAAACCCAAAACATCGTAGACCAAATGATTCCTTTTTTCAAACTACAGGATTTTTACGGCGGAGTAAACAATTCCTTGACTTTGATTGAAAATAAAGTTTCAAAGGTTGACTGGTCAATAAACACAACTCGACTTAGCAAATTATCCGAAAATTACCTTGGCAAAATAATAAAGTTCGAATACACAAATGAAACAGGGAAAGATAAATACAAATATGCCATCGACACAGACCCTCAATTTTCAAATGAATTTAAAGTGATTTTGGAATCAGACCACATAGAATTTGAACTACTGTACTCAAAATATATGAATGACTTTATAAGTACAATCTTAACTAAAAAAGATATTGTTGTTTATGCAAGGCTAACCGACTGGAAAGGTAAAAGACTCGAATTATTAGGAATAGAATAAATTACGGTGCCCAACAAAAAATATAGTGCATTTGGCAGATAGTGCTAATAATGAAGATGGTCGCAATAAATATACATAGTAGTAAATTGAAAGTTTGGGGCGTTGAAATGCCAAACGCACCATATTCAACACGTTACATACAAGCCAAGAAAAAAAGACTTCAATGACAAATTATTCTAATCAAAGTAATTTTGGTCATTTAAACAGAATTTAAAAGTCTCGGCCTAGAATTTTCGTTCACCTAACCAGACAAAGAATAAAAACGCAGCAATCGCCCAGAATTTAATCTGATTCAGAAAAATATTTGAA
>JBFHGX010000151.1:0-9331 GCA_041582875.1 Bacteroidales bacterium
GGCACACCGGGCATGGACACCGCCACTCTTCCATCTTGCTCGAACCACATCCCGGGAGCCGTTCCGTGCAAGTTTTTTAGAGGAATACACTTTTCCGGAATCTCAGCCTGCAGGCGATTGACATCAGTAAGGGCATAATTCCTGATTCCGAATAGCGCCTTAATATGGGCAAAAGTGGGTTCATGAAAAACCATTTTCGAATGGAAATAAGCTGCCAAAGTATGTTTGGTAATATCGTCTTTTGTAGGACCAAGACCTCCGGTAAGCAAAACAATTTGCGCTCGTCCGAATGCTTCGGTTAATGCGGTTTTTATCTGATCCCCATCATCGCTGATCGCGGAAATCCGGTTCACATGGATACCATTTTTATTTAGTTCGGAAGCCATCCAACTGGCATTGGTGTTGATCACCTGTCCGATAAGTAATTCGTCGCCAATACTGACAATTTCGGCAAATAACATGATTGAATAAATTTTAGAATACGACTCCTTCGCGCACCATTGCGAGAGAACACCTATGAAACGCAAATTATTTAAAGAAATTACGTAAGGGCACTTACTTTAGAGAAAACGAACCCAGATCAAAAGGAGTGATGGACATCACGGCAACTTCCGACAAACGGATAATGGATTGTGCAGCAGAACCGAGGAAATACTCCACCAGCTTATTCTCCTGTTGGGTCATGATGATGATTAAATCCACATCCTTCTGTTCATCAACGTATTTAAGTAATCGTGGAACCATCATTTTTTCGCCACCTTCCGATTCCAGCAATTCAGCGGTACAGCGGATGTTTTCGCCTTCGATAAAGTGTTTTACCTGGTTCATCTGCGCAAGCAATTCCTGTTTGATCTCTTTGTCTTTCTTCGACCAAAGTACCGACACCACTTTTATTCCGGCACCAAACCTTTTGGCCACTTCGATGGCATAGGTCACTTTTTGGCGGGTTTCTTTGGTTAAATCGAGGGGGAGCAGGATATTGTGACAAAAACCAAAGTCATCTTTTCCATTGATGGTGATTACCGGCACAGACGATTGGCGGATGATTTTTGAAGTATTGCTACCGATCATGTTTTTATCCATCCGCAAGTTTTCGGATGCATCGTTGGTACCCATCAAAATATAACGGGCATTCATTTCTTTGGCGGTCTTCAATATTTCGCTATATACTTTACCTTGTTTAACTTGTGTGGTTACTTTGAGCCTGGTTTTGCCGTGAACTTCGCGGGCTGTTTTTTCAAGTCGCGCATTAATTTTAGCAACCAGTTCTTCTTTGGTAAAGAAGGCATCGGCAAAATCCTGGTTTTCGAACACATACAACAAAACGATTTCGAGGCCTAAAAAACGGGCAAAATCGTATGAACGTTGGAGGGCATGCATCGATTGTTCATTAAAATCGATGGGAACGAGGATGGTTTCAGGTAGAGTTTGCATATAATCTGGAGGTTTAACGTTATATTTGCAAACTTACTTAATTCTTTTTTGATCAACGTCATATGTCAAAGATTAATCAATCGGAACTCGTCCGAAATGCCGACGGGTCAGTGTACCACATTCATTTGCATCCCGGCGAATTGGCCGAAACCATTCTGCTTGTAGGCGATCCCGGAAGGGCAAGCATCATTGCTGAGTTTTTCGACAGCATTGAGTTGAAACGTCAAAACCGTGAAATAGTTACTATTACAGGTATATACAAGGGCAAGCGCATCAGTGTAATGTCGACAGGCATGGGACCTGACAACATCGAAATCGTAATTAACGAGATTGATGCCCTGTTTAATATCGACATGGAGAAACTGCAACCCCATGAGCAAAAGGTATCGCTTAACCTCATCCGTTTGGGGACTTCGGGGGCGCTTCAAAAAGACATCCCGGTGGTAGACTCCTATCTGGTTTCAGCCTCAGCCATTGGTTTGGATGGATTGGCTTATTTTTATGCAGATGGCGAAAAGGTAATCAATCAAGGCATGACCATCCGATTTTTGAGTCAGGTAAAAACAGACCCCAACTTTCCGAAACCCTATGGCATAGAAGCTTCTCCGGAATTGCTTTTGAAGTTGGGATATGGATGGCGACAAGGAGTTACATTGACTGCTCCCGGGTTTTATGCTCCTCAGGGGAGAGAGCTGCGGTTGGCGGTAAAAGACAAAACTTTTATTGAACGGGCCAGTAAATTCAGCTGGAATGGGCATAAGGTTTCGAATTTTGAGATGGAAACTTCGGCCTTGTATGTATTGTCGGCGATGCTTGGTCACAAGGCGCTTACGGTTTGTGATATTATTGCGAACCGGGTGAATAGTGAGTTTAATCCCAACTACAAACAAAGTATGCGGCATTTGATTGGTGAGATGCTGAATAGGATTGCGGCGATGTAGGGGACTGTAGGCTGTTGGCTGTTTGAGGTTGGCTGTTGGCTGTTGGCTATTGGCTGTTGGCCAGATGGCGTTGATTCACGAGGCTCTCGCGCTCGTGCCTCGCTCAGAGCTAAACGCAAAAAAAGCACTTCGCTCAGAGGTGGATGGTTAAAAGGGGATGGATATTTCAAGCGTGGACGCTGGAAGCGGGGGTGAGATTTTGCCCGTAGGGCATTTATATTAATAGTCATGATTATTGCGATTTTTTGGTTTCCCGTAGGGGATAAACCAGGGATGTATGTTGATGTCCTATGGACAATCTGGGATGGTTGTTTGTATTGCTATTGATATTGAAGCCCTACGGGCTATGGGGGAAGGGGTGTTGGCTTTTTGCCTTTGGCTGTTGGCTGTTGGCTGTTGGCTGTTGGCTATTTGCCTTTGGCTGTTGGCCTTTGGCTGTTGGCTGAAAAAACGAGATGTCGTTGATTCACCAGACTCCTTGGAGGCATTACCAAATACCCCGGAATAAATTCCAGGTCTACCATATCGGCCGTACCTACGGTACTAATCCTCCACTCTGGTCTTCTGTCTTCGCTCTCCCAACTTCCTCTCCTAATATTTCAACAAGGTTCCACCCCACGAAAAACCTACTCCAAACCCGCCAAGTAACAAGGTCATGCCCCTTTTTAGGATGCCTTTTTGTTCCAACTGCTTTAGGGCGATAGGGATGGTGGAGGAAACGGTATTTCCGGTCTGTTCAATTTCGATGATTAGTTTTTGTCGAGGGATTTTCAGCTTACGACCGATGGTTTCGAGGATAATTTGATTGGCCTGGTGAAAGATGAACAAATCCACCTGATCGAAGGAGAGTTGATAGCGATTCAGTAGTTCGTTTACCAATTCGGGGGCTTTGGCTACAGAAAAGTTAAACACCTCAGCACCATTCATGTAAAAGTTTGCGTGATTGCGTACATTGCCCTGAACATCAATAAAATCACCTTCAGGGAAACCCAGCGAAGGAAATCTTTCGCGTCCTTGGCGAATGATAATTTGCTCATGTTTACTGCCATCGGTGCCAAACACAAAATCGCGGGCCATGGAGGCATCTTCACGAGCCGACAACAAGGTTGCTGCTGCCGCATCGCCAAAAATCGACCGATTGGCTTTGTCATTGGGATGAATGGTTTTGGTAATGGCTTCAGCCGTAACCAACAACACCTTCTTTGTCTGACCCGTACCAATGAGGCTGTCGGCCAGACTTAATCCGTACAAAAAACCCGTACAGCCCTGATTAAAATCCATGGCACCACAATTTGATGGCAACCCTACCCTATGGTGAAGAATACAAGCTGAAGGAGGTGTGATATAATCCCCACCTGCTGAGCAAAAAAGCAAATAACCTATCTCACTACGATTGACATTTGTGTCGTTGAGAAGCTGCATTACCGCCTTCACTCCCATATCCACAGAAGTTTCGTCGTTGGCTGTAATGTGTCGACTATGCACTCCGGTAAGGCGTGTAAGCTCCTGAATTTTAAATCCCGGAAACAGATTGCCCAACTCGGCATTCGACAATTGTTTTTCAGGGTAATAACATGAGATATGTTCTATAAAACTGTGGTTCATCCTATTTATTTTTTTTACTCATGGCAGCCGCTTTGTCGCTATAATAGCTAGCCCTTTCCTGGTTGCCTACTCCATTGAAGTAGGAAGCCAAAAATTGACTTACCTCCGGTCCTGCCCCAAGCTTTACTGCCTGCTCAAAATTGAATAGCATGTTGGCAGTATCCTGCGCCATAAAGGCATAATTTCCCAGGTTAATATATGGCAAATGACTTTCAGGAAATAACGATATTATGCGCTCATTTTCGCGCACAGCAGCGGCGATATCTCCACTTTTGTATTCCGCATTGGATAATCGTGATAAACTAACAGCTGCGGGGCCATCGGATTGAATCTCCTTTTGGTAATAAACAACCGCCGAATCCCAATTTTGTTGCAGTTCGTAAGTATTGCCCATATTATAAAAAGAACTCCCGTTGTCCGGATCGTATTTTAATGCCTCCCTAAAATACTGCATGGCTTTGTCGAAATACTGCACACTTTCTTTCAGGGCAGTTTCAGCATCTTCAGGACGGTCTTGTTTCAGATAGGCTTTATAACGTATAAGCGCCTGGTTACCATGAATTCGCGAATTAATTACCCCCATGCTATTCAACGATGCCACATGCGACGAATCGAGTTCGATGGCTTTGCTATAATGCTTTTCGGCCCTTTTCAATAAATTGACAACAAATTTATAGGGATTAACCGGTTTGGCCAATTCAGCATTTACCTGATTTACAATTTCAGAAGCGTACAGATTATTGGCTTTCACTGAGTTTTCGAGTCGATCCATGTCGGATTTGAACAATGAATAAGTCGTTTTCCATTGTTTATTTCGGGCATGTACATAGTAACCATAAGGGAGCGTAATGAGCACAACCACACCTACAATACCAGCTAATCTAGATGTGGCGATCACTTTCTGATGAAGTCCCACCTTAAAAATCACGAACAACAACCACACTAAGGCCATGGCGAACGACAAAGAAGAGAAAAACACAAAACGATCACCAACAATTCCCGGAACAGGCTTTACAAAGTTGGCATACATCGACATGTGAATCAGATAAAACAAGATCACAAACGAGATGAGTTTCTTTTCTTTGACATTCATCAAAGCCACCACAAACATACCCACATACGCAATGGCAGAAAGGATCACCCAGACATTTCCAAAGCCAACCACAGGAATCATGTTGTATCCATAATAATAAAGCAAGGGAAATGGAAAAACCAACAGTTTTAAATAAAAACCCAATCCGTAAAAGCCTGTGGCAATACGTCTTACAAAACTATCTTCGAAAACCAAAGGATTTTCCATTAACGCGTAAACCCGGTTGGTAGACGGCAGGAACATCATTCGGGCGCCAAAAAACAAGAGCATTAATCCGACAGAAACACCCACAAAAATCAGCAATTTGGTTGGTTTGATATCCGTAAAGAAATACAACACCAACGGGAAGACCGCCAACTGAACAATTGCCGTTTCCTTTGACATGAGCGCAAGTAAGTAATAGAATAGCCCAAGGAACAGATGACCCGTTTTATTGACATCGGCCCAGCGAATAAACTGCCAGATGGCCAAAAATGAGAACAGAAAATGTAATAGTACATCGCGGTTTTTGATGCTGGCAACGACTTCGGTATGTGTTGGATGGGCGATAAAAATCACCGCCACCAAAAAGGCAAACCAGGGATTATAGCCCCGAAACAACCGGTTAAGCACCTTGAACAATAACAAGGCCAAAAGCGCATACAAAATGAGGTTGATGGCGTGACTAACATACGGATTATAAGCACTATCGGCAGTAAATTGATATTCCAAAGCAAAGGTTGCCCGGGTCAGGGCCCGATAGCCATAAGCCTGCGTACCATCGTCGGAATACAAGGTTGTGAAAATCTCGGGCAACGCTTTCAACCCCTGAACATTTTGTTCATTGGAGGTATTGATGTAGTTATCGTCGAGCGAGAAATAGTTGAAAATGGTATTATAATACAGCACTACCGTTAGAGCCACCAAAACCCATTTAAAAATAAGCTGTTGTTTATGCTGTGCGGTTACTTGATCAGCCAAAACCGCTGTGGCCTTTTTTTTGGTCTTTCCCATGATGGTTAATCGTTCAAAACACGTTGAGCAAATCCTTTAATTACTTCTCTTGTTATATTTTCGGCCTCCACAAATCCCATGTGACCAACGCCATCCAGAATCAATGCCTCAGCATGTTTAGGCAACTGAATTTGCGGCAGGATGCTTTCCAGGGTAATTCGTGAATCTTGTTTTCCGATGAGGAACAACACCGGGACTGCCAGGGTTGATAATAAATCGCGGTGATCGTTTCGTTGACGCATGCCTGCCAAGGCTGCCACCACGGCCTGAGCCGAAATGGATGATGCCATTTGTTGTAATTGGGCAATTTTTTCTTGATATCGCTCCACATTCTCCTCAGCAAACAACAAGGGAATAAACGAAATAATAAAGCGTAAGGCATCTTTTTTGACCAATTCGATGGTTTTTGTTCGGTTTACTTTTGTCTCTTCGCTATCAGCGGCAGCATGTGAATGGAAGAAAACCAGTCCGGAGACACATTCAGGATACATTTCTGCGAAAGCAGCACCCACGTATCCGCCCATGGAATGACCGATAAAGAGACAGGAGCTAACCCGTTCAGTATCGAGTACTTGCTTGACTATTTCTGCCATTAACTCCATGGTATGCACTTCACCAATACAATCCGATTTTCCAAACCCCGGCATATCAATGGCAATTACCTGATATACAGAAGATAAATCCCTTGAAAAACTGGACCAAATCATTCTGTTTTCCAAAAAACCATGGATAAAAACGAGGGTCTTGCCCGAACCCTCCACCTGATAGGAAATTTGCTTATCGCCAAAAGAAATATTTTTCTCCATGAAACCCATATTTTGTACAAAGATAATTGGAAATCAAAGAAGCTTAGGATAAAATGTACCTACAAAAACCTACTTTTGTACTTTTTAACAACAAAAATCATGATGCACGACTTTTTAAAAGACAATAACGACCCCATTATACAAACCTCTTCCACTTACGTAGAAGTCATTCAAAAACGCGCTCAAGCAACACCCGATCATGTGGTTTACCGTTTTTTAGAAGATGGCATCAACGAATCGGACATCATGACCTATGCAAGACTTGAAAAAGTTGCAAAGTCGGTGGCAGTCGCTTTGCAGCGGATGGGAGAAAAAGGCGACCGCGTGTTGATGCTGTATCCTCCGGGCTTGTCGTATGTGGCCTCATTATTCGGATGTTTTTACGGAGGGTTTATTGCCGTACCGGCCTATCCACCACGAAGGAACCGGGGAATTGGCCGATTGTTATCGATTATTGCAGATGCCAATGCAAAAATAGGGTTGGTTACCCGCCAGATATACAACGATATCGAACGGAATTTCAAAGATGAGCCCCTGCTGAATCACATGCAGTGGATTATATATGACGATATTGATGAACAACAGTCCACTGAATTTGTACCCACTCAAATTAATCCGGAAGACATTGCGTTATTGCAATACACCTCCGGGTCGACCGGTCATCCGAAAGGAGTAATGATTACCCAACTCAACTTACTTTACAATTCGGAATACATCAGGCGATCGTTTGGACTTGGGAAAGCTTCTGTAGGATTAAATTGGTTACCCGTTTTTCATGATATGGGGCTCATTGGTGGCGTATTGCAGGCTGCTTATCTTGGCGCTATCAATATTGGTATGCCTCCCATGGCTTTCCTGAAAAACCCGTCGCATTGGCTTGAAGCCATTCAAAAGTATAAGGCAACAACAGGAGGAGGCCCCAACTTTTCATTCGACTATTGCGTGCAAAAGACAAATACACAGGAAAATAACAAACTGGACTTGAGTAGCATGACCGTTTTTTATTGTGGAGCAGAGCCCATTCGCAAGTCGACATACCGCACCTTTGAAAACCATTTCAAAGATGCACAGGTTACTCCCAATCAATTGTACTCATGTTACGGCATGGCGGAGACCACACTCATTGTTACCGGGATCGATCCGGGATCGGAAGCCCAATTTTTGTCTGTCGACACTGAAGCACTTTCGTTTAACAAAGTAGTGATTAGCAGCAATGGAAAAAACTCCACCGCCATTGCCGGATGTGGTCATACCTGGATGGAGACCAAGGTTGAAATCATAAATCCTGATACTTTTTCGCCCAGTCTGCCCCACGAAGTGGGAGAAATATGGGTATCCGGTCCTACCGTAGCCAAAGGATACTGGAATAAGCAGGAAGAAACGGAAAGAACCTTTCAAGCCTATACCACTGAGGGAAAAGGGCCCTTTTTACGTACCGGAGATCTGGGATTCCTATACGAAAATGAGCTTTTTGTTACCGGAAGACTTAAGGACTTGATCATCATTCGTGGTGCCAACTTTTATCCCAGCGATATTGAATTCACCATGCAGAAGGCGCACAGTGATTTGCGTGAAAACAGCGGGGCTGCATTCCCCATTACCCACAACAACGAAGAAGTATTGGTGGTAGTTCAGGAACTGGAACGAACGGCCATGAGAAATACCAACCACGACGAAATTATTACAACCATCCGCAAAGCTATAGCCGAAGAGCATGAAATTGAAGTCTTTGCGGTGATTCTCATTAAAACAGGCAGTATTCCGTTAACGTCCAGCGGGAAAATTCAACGCCGACAATCGCGCTATGAGTACCTCAATGGTGAACTTCAGGTGGTGGCTGAATGGAAGAAAAAGGAGACAGAAGTTATATCACCTCGCGAAAAAGAAGTTCCTACCGAGGAGAGATTGAAACAATGGCTCATTCAATGGATTGTGCGCAATCAGCAGTTTCGGTTGGAAGATATTGATCCGGAGGTTAACATTCTGAATTATGGCATTGATTCATTGGCAGCGGTAACGCTGGAAGCGGAGATTAGTGATCGATTTGGATTTGACTGGCATGTTTCGTCGTTTATGCTGAACCCTACGATTAATGGATTGGCAAAAGAGGGCATGATTTTGTATAGGGAAGAAATAGGGGGGAAAGGTAGAAAAGGGTTAAAAGGTTGAAAGGGGGAGAATATCGAATATTGAACACTGAATGTCGAATGACGAAGGGCTGACGCAGGATTTTTTGAACCGCAAAGTTGCGCAGAGGGGAAAAGCGCCATGTTTCGCAATGTTTTGTTGGGGATTATTTGTGTGATGTTTGTAGGGTTCCACCGGACTATCGTCATGATGGAATGGAAGAAAGGTTGAAAGGGGAAGAATATCGAATATCGAACACTGAATGTTGAATGACGAAGGGCTGACGCATGATTTTTGAACCGCAAAGTTGCGCGGAGGGGTAAGCGCCATGA
>JBFHGX010000152.1:0-9124 GCA_041582875.1 Bacteroidales bacterium
ATATCCGTTCCCGAATTGGTATAGGAGTACATTTTGAAGTAGTATGTGGTGGTAGGTGATAAATCTGTAAAGGAATAGCTCAGTGAACCCAAGGCCACGTTTTTATTCAATCCACCATCAGCAACAGCAATGCCATCTGTAGGGTCAGAAATGTCGACATAGCTCACCGAACTTCCTTTGATTAAATATCCATCGGGGAGGATGGTGCCAATAGCATCTGTCCAATCCAATTGGATGCTTCTACTCGAAGGTATTCCCGCTGATGAAACCAGGTTCGTGGGGTGATTACTGGGCTCATCCTTGATAATCCCCGGATTCCAAATAGCATCCACATATTCCGGATGATCGATAAACGGATTCCGGTTGTGCTGATACCCATAAACAACTTCATGGCGCGCCCGCTCAGCATCATCTACCGGATCGTTGGTATGCCAGATAAGTAACGTCGAAAGCTTCCCAAACAAGGGATTTCCATCGTTGTTCGGATCTGTATCAGTGTAATCTACCAATTCCAAATCATAAGTGCTTCCATCACTGTGGTACCCCGGATCATATCGAACGGCCATGTAAAAAAGGGCACGGGCAATATCCCCTTTAACAGCATCTCGGGGTTCCCAACTGGAATTGGCATTGTCGTCATAGCAACCGGGTGCTTCGGCTACAGCAACTCCTCCCACATTAAAATCCTGATTGCTGCGCAATGTGTTTACCGATTCATCAGCAGCCCTTAAGTGATGGCAGTCAGTATAAGCGGTGTCCGATTCACTGGGAAATCCATGCGATTTGGCCCACACATGTTCGCGGTTCCAGCGGTCGCCTGTATAAGGATCTACACTGGCATTGTCAGATTTAGCTTGTGATCTGTTGGTATACAATAGGATGACATTGTTGGTGTTGTTGGGGTCTTCATCTGCATCCATCAAAATGTCCCAAACATCGGTGCCGCTCGAACTATACGGATAGCGCGTGTGATTTTTGATGATTGAATGGAGTGAATTCTTTAAATTTTCACCTGTCTTACCAATAGCAGGATCGTAATAGCCAGTGGGAGCTTGGGCAAAAGTACCCACAGCAACAAACAGACATATCCATAATATTGCCCACCCCGAAAGGTGAAATTTCTTCACGTTAGGTAACATATATTCTTCCTAATCAATAATATAAAACCTTTCTAGTGAAGTGGAATTATAGGGGGTTCCGAGCGATCCTCATCTAAAAAGTCCAGCAAATATAATAGAATATGCTTTTATTAAATAATCTATGCTATGAATGACAATTCCATTGTCGATTATCGCGTGCCCGACTTAGTCGTGGTATAATGAATGATGAAGTTGGATTAGTGCGCTGATTCGTCCTTCTCCCTTACTTCTAAAATCGGTGTTCGGTGTTCGGTGTTCGACATTCCCAATTCTCCAAATTACATTAAATCATATTGTTACAAAAAACTGTCATGGTCCCGACGAGGAGCGGAGAAATCTCCTTCCGCTTTGCGTCTCCGCACCTCTGCGGTTAAAAAAATCACACGCCAGCAAAAGCCTCTTTCTCCTAACCCAAAACCATTTTAAGTATTTCCAAGGATTTCAGTCCTGTAAACCCCGGTAAATGTAACTTGTAATAGGTGAGCAACGCCTCCAGCAAATCACGCCTTTGAACATTGGTCAGCAACAGGGGAGAGTCATGCTCAAACGAAGCCTCCATGAGCTTGGCTAGTAGATCGACCGCTTCACCAGTAAGATAATAGGGGTGAATGGGCAACTGATTCCCGAAAATCCCTTCCTGCATGTCGAATACGGAATAAATCCGATTGTCTGATTTTTTGGGATAAAAGCCCAAATACTGACTCAACTGAATCATCACCATCAAATGATAATCAGCAACATGCTTGTCAGCCAAATCGAGCCAAATAAGCGCATGATGTAACCAATGAAACAACGGTTTATTGGGTAGTTCCTCGTGCAGCGACTTGTACAGCAATTCGTTGACAAACATGAGCAACGATCGTTTTACCATATCGCTGTGCAAATGCTGAAATACATAGTCGGGCTGGATTTCTTTGATATGATTCAGACTCTTATTTTCCTTGTGATAGACCACCAAATCGAGTAAATTCAAGGGTTGGTAAAAAGCAGATTTATTTTTCGTACGCTTGCCTCCAACTCCTTTCACCAAATACGATTGCATCCCCAACTCTTCAGTGAACATCTTCACCACCAAGCCCGATTCACCATAGGTGATGGTTTTAATAACGATGCCTTTGGTTCGTTGTAGCATACTGAATTGTTTATCACCAAAAAAATATTTTCACCTTAGCGTCTCCCCGCCTTAGCGGTAAAAACTATTTGTGCGTCAGCCCATTTTCCAGCAAAAAGCTTCAGCTTTAAAAAACTGCGCTAATCAGTTCAATCTGCGTCATCAGCGTCCCATTATTCCCGCGTCCCAAAAATCACGCGTCAGCCAGCCAACAGCCAACAGCCAACAGCCAACAGCTAAAAAGCCCTCTTAAACTGCTCTAAAAACCGAACATCATTTTCGAAAAACAACCTTAAGTCATTGATCTGGTATTTCAGCATGGTGATCCGCTCAATACCCATTCCAAATGCAAATCCAGTATATTTTTCACTATCTATCTTGCAAGATTCTAATACAGCAGGATCTACCATGCCACAGCCTAAAATTTCAACCCAACCGGTATACTTACAAATATTACATCCAGAACCTCCACAGATATTACACGAAATATCCATCTCGGCAGAGGGCTCCGTAAACGGAAAATAGGAGGGGCGGAAACGGATTTGCGTACTTTCACCAAATAATTCCTTGGCAAAATAGTATAAAGTCTGTTTCAAATCGGCAAACGAAACATTGGTGTCCACATACAATCCTTCCACCTGATGGAAGATGCAATGTGCTCTTGCAGAGATGGCTTCGTTGCGGAAAACCCTTCCGGGAGAGATGGTACGAATGGGAGGTTGACTGTTTTCCATTACCCGAACTTGCACCGAAGAGGTATGGGTGCGCAAGGCCAAATCAGGATTTTTTTCGATAAAGAAAGTGTCCTGCATATCACGTGCCGGATGTTCTTCCGGGAAATTCAAAGCGGTAAAGTTGTGGAAGTCATCTTCAATTTCTGGCCCTTCAGAGATGGTGAACCCAATACGGGCAAAGATGTCGATAATCTCACTCCTGACAATTGAAAGTGGATGTCGCGATCCCAAACTGGACAAAGCTGGCAAGGTAAGGTCCTGATCCGATTTACCATCGTCAGTGGCCACTTCCAGACTTTCGCGCAAAACAATGATGCGCTCTTGTGTTTGGTTTTTAAGCTCATTGAGCAGTTGCCCCATTTCTTTTCGCTCTTCCGCTGCCACATTTTTAAAGTCAGCAAAAAGCGCAGGTATTAAGCCTTTTTTGCTCAAATATTTAATTCGAAAAGCCTCCAATTCATCCAGGTTGGAGGCTTTAAATGCGTTGATGTCGGACAATAATGCCGCTATTTTTTCTTTCATTTTGAAAGGATCTTACTAAATAAAAAAGGTTGGAATTACTCCAAAATTTCAATGGTCATAGTAACTGGAACTGTGGGCACATCTCCACGTCCGGTTTCAACGGCAGCAATTTTGTCAATTACGTCCATCCCGTCTACTACTTCACCAAAAACGGTATATCCACCATCCAAATGAGGAGTTCCGCCCAATGTTCCATAGGTTGTTTTCTGCTCTTCTGTGTAGGTGATACCCGATTGAGCTGCAAAACGATCCAAATAGGTTGGAGGAACCACTTGTCCCTGAACAATATAGAATTGAGAACCCGAAGAGGCTTTCTTGGGGTTTACCTGATCACCCATGCGGGCAGCCGACAAAGCGCCTTTTTTGTGGTAATGATTGGTTCTGAACTCAGCAGGAACGGTGTATCCCGGATCTTGTTTGCCATCGGCATTGCCGCCACCCTGAATCATAAAATTCTTGATTACGCGGTGAAAAGGAGATCCCTCGTACCAACCTTCGTTGATCAGTTTGATAAAATTATCGCGATGTAGCGGAGTGTCGTTGTATAATTTGGCAGTGATATCCCCCATCGTGGTGTGGATAATAATCAAAGTTTCTGGTTTTTCTGTCTGTGCCATCAGTTGAGTACTTAAAAATAAGGTGATTACAAAAAATAATTGCTTCATAGGTGGTTTCAGCTAAAGTTAAGTGGCAAAAGTAATAAAATGGATTGAAAGGGAGAGGAAAGGAAGACAGGCTTTTTTTGTAATCCTATTTCAGGAGTATGACATAAGATAACTTAATAAAGTTGGATTTGCTCAAAAGCACAAAGAACATACAAAATCAAATTGTTATCAATGCACTCTTTGTGCATCTTTTAGTCTTGGTGTTCTCGTGGCATAAGCCATTTGCACAACTTTTCGGAGTGGATTCAACATTTAAATATTCAAAGAGTGTTCAGTCCGACAATATTGTAAATGACACAAAAACAACAAAACAACAAAATTATCCGCAAATATCCCTACCCTTTTTGGGTAGTCTGAAACCTACCTTTTTCCTCCCATGTCAGGTTTAGCACTTCCCCAGTGCCATAGGCACGACCGACATGGTAAACCTGGATTTCAATCCAGGGAATTTGAAAATGAAAAATGACTTCTAAATACATGAAACAACTACAAAATCATAAACATGTATGGCGCACGAAGTTGTTGTGCTCCATGAGCCAGAGGATTCATTTCCTATAGATATGGAATTGATTTAGCAATTCTTCTTTTTGTCAAGATGGCTGACCCAAAACGATTTAAACTCGTCCAAAATATTTTGATGATCAAAAGCCAACTCCGGGAGCTGATCTACCAAAAACCATTGTGCTTCTTTGGCATCATCTCCTGCCTGCGTTTCAGGAATTGCTGACAGTTCCTCCCAAAATACCACGGATACTGTTCTACCCCGTGGATCACGATCTACCGCACTATAGCTTTTAAACTGTTGCAGCTGGTGGCAAACCAAACCTGTTTCTTCCAGCAATTCCCTTTTGGCAGCATCTTCGAGAGTTTCATCCATGTCCATAAATCCACCTGGTAACGCCCACAAATCCTGAAAAGGCGGGTTCTTACGTTGAATAAGTAACAGATAGTTCCCCTCCGGAGTGCTTGCCAAAATCAATGCATCTACCGTGAGTGCTGGTCGGGGATATTTATATTCGTAGGTCATAAGGTGTTTTTATAAATGAATCTTTTTTTTACTGCAGAGGCACTAAGGCGCAAAGAATATTATTTACCATGCTTAATTAAAATCACTTGCGACCAACAAAAAAGAGGTAAATTAAAAATTATTTACTACCCTTCTAAAACCGAGCTTTAACAATGGAACGTTAAAATTAATCAAAAAGCCCAGACGTTTATTTGCCAGTTTTAGATAAGATATTATTTGCGCTGTGTGCACAGTTAGGAGCGCTTCTACAGCTTTGATTTCGACAACAATTTCATTTTCGATAAGCATATCAATCCTAAATTCTTTTTGAAGTAATTTTCCCTTGTAGTTTAGAGGAAGAGGAACCTGACTCTCAAGACAAATACCTCGCAGTTGTAATTCTTCAATAAGGCAATACCCGTAAACTGATTCAAGCAGTCCAGGGCCCATCTCCCGATGAACTTCAATAGATGCATCGAGAATTTCAGCGGATAAATTGTTTAATTGTTCTCTACTCATGTTTTAGCAGTTTGGGTTATAACACAACTAATATACAAAAACCCCATGAAAATACCCCAGACATCATTAAAATACTTCTTGCCTCTGCACCTATGTTTCTCCGCGGCTAATCCTTTTTCCCAAAAGAAATCTCTGCACCTTTGCAGTTAATCCCATTCCCCAAATGAAATCTTTGCGTCTCTGCGCCTTTGCGGTTAATCCCTTTCCCTAAAACAATCTTTTTATCGAAGCATGATGCGCCTTAACCAACCCTTTTTCGGTGATGATCCCCGCAATATACTTCGCAGGCGTAACATCAAAAGCCGGATTATACGCTTCCGATCCCGGCGAACAAACCCGTACTTTTAAAAAATTACCATTGGCATCCATTCCCGACTGATACAGAATCTCGTCCTGACTTCGCTCCTCAATGGGAATGCTTTTACCTGTTTTACAATCCATATCAAATGTGGAAGTGGGCGCAGCCACATAAAACGGAATGCCAAACTCCTTGGCCAGAATAGCTCGACCAAAAGTTCCAATTTTATTGGCCACATCGCCATTGGCTGCAATGCGATCAGCCCCTACAATCACCATATCTACTTTACCTTCTGCCATTAACGATGCCGCCGCATTGTCCGCAATAATTGCATGCGGCACTTTGGCATTATACAGTTCCCAGGCAGTAAGGCGCGCTCCTTGTCCTCGAGGTCGTGTTTCATCCACATACACAAACACCTCTTTTCCTTCGCGCTGTGCTAAATATATCGGTGCCAGGGCTGTTCCGTAATCCACAAAGGCCAGCCAACCTGCATTGCAATGGGTAAGAATATTGGCTTTATTACCGATGAGCTCACTCCCGATCTCTCCAATACGCTTGGAGTCGCTCTCATCCTGACGAGCTACCTTTTGGGCTTCCACCACCGCATTTTCAGGCGATATGAGTCCGGCACGGTATACCCGGTCTACCGCATAAAATAAATTTTTGGCGGTCGGACGCGTCGATTCAATATCAAGCCGTGCTTCCCTTATGGTAATGGCACGCGTTCGGTTTCGCTGCATCACAAACGCCTGTGCCATGGCAAACCCTGCGGCAGCACCAATGGCGCCCGCTCCCCGAATCACCATATCAGTAATGGCCATACAGGTATCCCAATAGGTGGGGCATTCGTGAATTTTAAACTCAAATGGAAGCAGGTTTTGTTCGATCATAAAAACAGAGGTCCCTTCCATCCATACGGTTTGATACGATTTGTCGCCAACAAGCATAGTAAATATTATTTTTCAAGACGTTGAAGGGTGAGCCAGGTCATCAATCCGGTGCCTGTTTCAATGGCTTTCTCATCAATGTCAAAAGTGTCAGTATGTAAATTCGATATTAAATTCTTTTCTTCATTTCTGGTTCCCAATCGATAAAAACAACCGGGGACTTCTTGCAAAAAGTAGCCAAAATCTTCAGCCGTGGTACGGATGTCCAAATCAACCACATTTTCTTTTCCCAGAAACTCAATGGCGGCCTCGCGAATGAATTCAGTTTCTTCCATATCGTTGACTACCACAGGGTAACCTTTGTTGATAAATACTTCACAGGTAACGCCATAGGCTGCTGCAGTATGATGAGCGATGGACTCAATCAACTGATGTGCTTCTGCCCGCCAGGTTTCATCAAAGGTGCGAAAGGTTCCTTCTACCTTGACTTCTGAGGGAATTACGTTGGTCTTGCCATCCGCAATAACGTGGCCAAACGAAAGGACTGCCGGAATGCGTGGTGGTGTTCGGCGGGAGACAACCTGCTGCAAGGCCACAATAATTTGAGCCATCCCAAGTACCGTGTCGTTGAGTCGGTCAGGAATGGCACCATGTCCTCCTTTTCCTTTGATAGTAAGGAAAATTTCATCAGCCGAAGCCATGTACATTCCGGCGCGCAATCCCATCTTGCCAGCTTCCATCTCAGGAAATACATGTTGACCAATAATCATATCCACACCAGGGTTTTTTAAAACACCTTCCTTAATCATTTGCTGGGCGCCTCCCGGAAGGGTTTCTTCAGCAGGTTGAAAAAGGAATTTCACACTGCCCTCAAATTCGTCTTTTAGTTCGTGAAGTAGTCTTATCGATCCCAACAAACATGTCATGTGTACATCATGTCCGCAGGCATGCATCACACCTGTATTCATCGATTTATAAGGTATTTTACTGGTTTCTGTAATGGGAAGCGCATCCATGTCGGCGCGCAACGCAATGGTACGCTTCTTAGGATTGCAACCCTTGATTAAACCAATGATTCCATGACCGGCAATACCTCTCTGATGTTCAACTCCCCAACTGGTGAGTAATTGACTGATATAGTTTGCGGTGTGCTCTTCCTGAAAGCTTAATTCAGGATGCTGATGCAGATGTCGGCGGATACCAACCAGTTCGTCAGTTAGTTGTGCCGATTTTTGGTGTATAAATTCGCTGGTGATCACAGAAAGTGGTATTGTTTCAGCAAAGGTATGTTTTTTGATTATAAAACAATGCTTTTGAAAAATGAAGTAAAAGGGTGAGCAAATCATTGCTGATGAGCTTCGAGTGCCGAAAAGGAACTAAAATAGCAATCAACAACAATGACATTGCTATATTCTAAACCACTCTGGAACATGTCTCAGGATATACCCTTTATGAGCTCATCGACATGAATTGACCCGAAAAAATTGTGACTTAAGATAATGATCAAAAAATAATCAAAATACTTCTGGAGTAGAACAAAATTGCCATACAATTGTTGCCGAAGCATCACAAAAACCATCCAACACCCGACAACCATGTAGCCTATTCTTGGTCCTGAATGTAGCGCACTGAACGACCACCGGAACCTCCGCCATTCTGAATTTCAGCATCTACATAATTTCCAGTTAAAAGGACATGTGAGCCTGATGCTGTCCACCAAAATCCATAGAGTCCCAAGTAATTAAACTCCTCAAATGCATCTTCATAATACCCTCCCGGAAGTGCTGTAAATCCACTGCTATTTGTGATTTCCTGATTGCCATAATCTTCACTATTCCAATGTGCGCCTCCTGCTTCTTTCATTTTATTTCCCGCCTGATCAGTGCCTCCTAAATAATCGATAAGTTCATTCCATTCATCTTCGCTTGGAAAATGCCAACCATCCGGACAAATACTTTTTGCTGTCTCCAGCGTGTAGAGGTAGCCATAGGTAGAAACATGGCCTGCATCATTATTATAGGCCCAAAATCCATTGGCTGGTTCGTAGGCAAAATTCTCAGCCATCCAGGTTTGATTACCGATTTCAATAATGTTATATTCTTTGCCATCCCTGACATCCGTAAAGGTTTCCATCTCTGTTGCAGGATCACTATCCTTTTCACAGGAGGAAAAAAACACCATGGTTCCTATTATCGCCGCCAAGGCGATCGATTGAATGCGCATTAACTTTTTCATTTGAT
>JBFHGX010000153.1:0-9035 GCA_041582875.1 Bacteroidales bacterium
GCTGATTCCCACGATCCGCGTGTGACTCGGAATTCAAAATCGCCATTTCTTCGGGGAAGGTCAATGTAAAACAGTCCATTATCTTCCTGCCAAAACATATACCGTAGTCTGCCCGGATTCCAGTCGTTAAAACTGCCGGAGATGTAGATTTTAGCCTTGTAGGGCGTGTTTTCAGGTAGTTTTTCAAGTACAATGGTGATGTCATTGTCCCCCGTTCGCCCCATGTCTTTCCATCGGGCAACCTCCAGGAAAACGGTGTCAGCAATGGATAAATCCAGCTGACGGTTTGAAATATCGTATCCATTCTTATCTACCTCTACTGTATTCCATCCCTCACGTGTGATTTTGTAATCAATTTGTAGGTTTTTGCGCGGAAAAGCATAAAAAAGTTGTCCGTTTTTGTTCCGCTGAAACTGATAGTTTTTGTCTCCGGATGTCCATGAATTGAGGTTGTTGGCCATGTAAACCGGGTCTTGTGGCGGTGTGTTTTTTGGGAGTTGGAGTATAAGGACCACTTTATCAGACTTATTCGTCGATATATCTGCCCATCCCTTTACAGAGATTTTTACGGTATCTACCGTGCCAAATTCCACCGATCGATTTGGAAGCTGATTGCCAAATTCATCTGATTCTGAACTCGAAAGGTCTCCTCTGGTGAGTTTGTATTCTAATTTGGACATACCCGGAGGTCTATTTATAGTAATGTACCGTTTGCCGGAGGCTGTTTTCTTTGAAATAGAGGCGTCATCGGGATCCCATGAGTTGATGTTGCTGGCCATGGCAATGATGTCGTTTTCAGGTGTATTGTTCGGAATGTTATCAATGAGAATGGTGAGTTTGGGACAATCGATGGGATCAAGGTCGTTCCAGCTTTCGATGGTTAGTGTGGCGGTATCTATTCTGTTGGTGAGCAGAGATCTGTTGGAAATTTCTTCTCCACAAATACCAGTTTCAACAGTAGTCCAATCGCCACGGGTAAATTTATAATCCACCTGTCCGAATCCGGGAGGTAACGTAATATAGTAGTTGCTGTCGGGAGCAAGGGTGAGTTGGTATCGGTCATCGCCGGGATCCCAATTGTTAAAATTCCCAGTGATATAAATTGGTTGATCGGCTGGTGTGTTTTTAGGAATGGATTCAACTTTGATGACTACTTGGTTACACGAAGTTAATATTAGCAACATGGTTGCCATAACCAATAGCATGATATGGTTTATTCTTTTCATTTGTCCATCCAATTTAAAAATTCAGGTACTTTCACCCTGCTGATTAACACGGGTTCTTGCGTGGTGGGATTGAGTTCAAGTTTCAATCGGCTGTTGAAGTATTTACTTATTTTGCTGATAGATGACAAACACACCAGATATGAACGGTTGATACGGAAGAAATTTGTTTGATCGAGTAGATTTCCCAATTGATCAAGGGTATGGTTGATAAAATACTGTTTTCCTTGGTGAGTAACCAACATGACTTCATTGTCTTCGGCTTTAAAATAGGCCACCTCCTGAATGTCGATGTGTTTAATGACATCTCCGATGCGTGAGATAAACCTGGATTTATAACGTGGCTGACTCAGCTCAAGGAGTTTTTCGATTTGTGATAACTGGAGTCCTCCTGCGGATGGTGCAGAAGATGAGGTGTGTAGCGACCTGAATTTGTCAAGTGCTGCATTTAGTTCATGTTGTTTCACCGGTTTAAGCAAGTAGTCAATACTGTTGACTTTAAAAGCCCGAATCGCATATTCATCAAAAGCGGTTGTGAAAATAATGGGACTAGGAGTTTTTACTTGTTTCAGAATTTCAAAACTCAGTCCATCAGATAGTTGTATGTCGAAAAACATGAGGTCAGGAGCCTTATTGTCGCGAATCCATTCCACAGCATCTTCCACACTGTCGATGCAGTCGATGACGTGTATGTCGTAACCACTTGAAATAAGTAAACGTTTGAGTTCACTTTGAGCAAGAGGTTCATCTTCAATAATTAAAACTTTAATTTGAGTCATGATGCTACTCCTTTGTGGATTCTTCCCACAGCAGTGGGATTTTTACTGTGAATTCTTCATTGGTTTTTATTATTTCAATCTTGCGTTCAGATAAATAACTGTACCGATTGGAGATATTTTTAAGTCCCATTTCTGAGCTGTATTCTTTGTTGACTTTCGGTTGAATATTGTTGCAAACAACCAGATAATCATCTTCCAGAAATAGGTTGATATGTAATGGCTTTTTTCGAGACACCACATTGTGCTTAATAGCATTTTCGATGAGCAATTGCAGTGTTAATGGAGCAATGGAAAAGTTTTTTTGAAGATGATCAAGGTCGACCTCTACAATTAAATTGTCGCCGAAGCGGAGTTTCATTAGCGTAATATATGAACTTACAAATTCAATTTCCATGGAAAGAGTTATCAGATCCTTGTCACGATTCTCCAAAATGTAGCGATACACATCCGATAGTTCCCGGATAAATATGCCCGCACTTTCCTGATTTTCATAAACCAATGACGATAAAGTATTTAGGCTGTTGAACAGGAAGTGTGGATTCAACTGTGATCGCAACAACTCGAAACGGTATTCTGCATTTTCTTTTTTGAATTTCTCCAGCTCGGCCAGGCTATACCTCCATTTGTTCAGCAAAAAGATACTCAGTTCTATTATTACAAAAACCAAAACAACAAATAGAGTGAGCGCAGCCAAGGTGAGTTCATCCCACAAAGAAATGTAATTGGAAATGCCGAAAACGAGGTTGATCGACCATCGTACTGCAAAAACGATCAGTAAAGCGATGAAGCTATCTAAAGCTAACTGAATTGTAAAACGCAGATAGGGTTTTTGATCCCAGGAATATTTTTTGTCGAATTTTCTGTTAACCCGAATCAAAATTTCGGTAATCAAATAAAACAGGACAATAGATAGCACATAGTTGATGAGTGGCTCAAACAGGTTGTAGTTGGTATAAATCAATCCGAAGATAACATCCAAAATAAATTTGAATATTATCCCCAGAAAGAAGCCGTAACTCCAACGTATCCATGTTTTTATTTTAAATCCATTCTCCATTTGCGGGTTGAATCAGCATTTTATGATTGATTCCATGTCAAAAATACTAAATCTGATCATCGGTACAGTTATTCAAAGAACGGATTGTCTTGCTCGTCAGGATTATCAGTAGATTAGTTGTTCACCAGTTGATCTGTAATTGACTGATGGTCGATGGTTTGCGTATAGACAACCTCTTTGTTCTGAACAATCTCAAAGGTGAATTTTCCTTCAGGGAATCGGCTGATATCATATTGCAAATCAACCCACTCGTATTTGTTGTAACTTTTAATGTAAAGAGGTTTGTTGTTTTCTTTGATTCTGATTTTCACTTTGTCTCCCATTTTCTTAGCTACTTTTACGTTGATGAGCGAGTTATTGGTCATAAAAATGGCAGCTCTGAGGTCGTTAGCCACATAGCAGCACGAATCGGGTGATTTGGATTGTGGAAATTGAGCAAATGAAAAGGTGGCGATGAGTGCCAATGCGAAGGTTAAAACAATTGATTTCATGATTTCTATTTTTTGGTTTAAAATGTATTTCAATGGCAAATCTAAGGTAGGATTCGACTTTGGTAAATACAAAAACGGTGAACTTAAGAAATCATTAAGTGAAATGAATGTTGATGCATGTGAAGTGATTGTCATGAAAATGCCGGACATAAAAAAAGCCGCCATTGATGGCGGCTCTTCTTGATTTGGTTATTTATTATTTTACCGGAATGGTATAAATTAGTGCGTTATTTCGGTATCCGGTGAGGTCTTTGTACCAATCGTCGAAGGTTGTTCCTCCGCTGGTTGCCCAGGTGGCAAACTTCAAGTAAGCCCAAACAATTTGTTGTTTCTCGACCGGGTAATCAAATGATTCGTAAATATTAATGGCCCATGGCAGGTTGTTGGCGGTTTTGTAATATCTACCCGTTGCCGGATCGCTATCATCTTCGTAAGTACCAAACAATTCCTGATCAGCCAAAGCTGTTGGAGGATAATCAGGTAAGTGAACTTCTACCGATCTGTCTTTGTTAACAAAGATAAACGGATTGAAGTTGGCGATATCCAAATCGTTGTAAGAATAAGTATTTGGAGTAAACACCATGTCAATAACAATTGTCACAGGAGTTACATAAGGAGCATCTTCCTCAGTGTTCACTCCAATTCCCATTCCGGGATGCGGCATTTGTGCAAAAGCATTGTCGTAAACGATGATCGTAGGGATGGTTTGTCCCGATTCAGTTCCGTTGCCACTCAGGGTGATGATGTTTTCGGTTAGTCTTGAGCCGGTTACTGCAACATCAGTTGGGTTGATGGCCGATGACAACTGGAATCCAAAACCATTCTCGAAAGAGGCGCCAAAAGCTTTAATCACAAAAGTTCCTTTTACACTTTCAACAAAATTGCTGGTGTTGGTAGTAATTTCAAATTGATAGTCCAAAACTAAATCATTGAAGTCATAGTCACCTTTTCCAGGCCATAGATCTTCGTATGCTAAGGTTCCAAAACCAAGCGCGGGATAAAGATTGGATGTTCCGGCTACAATATCTACCGTGATGGTAGCTATATCGCATAATGCGTTCATGTCGCACACCTGATATTCGATGGTTATTGTTCCTGCAAAGTTGTTGACAGGAGTAAAAGTCACGAGTCCGGTTGCGGCGTTCACGGTAAACGTTCCTTCCGTAGATGGATTAGGTTCTGTTCCTGCAACAAAAGTTACGGTCGTAGGGTTAATGGCGCTGCTTCCTGCAATATCATTATCAAGTACATCGATGTTTACCGGAGTATTGACTTCAGTTAATGCATCGTCATCTACAGCCGTTGGTCCTACAGGATAAGTCACTGTTACGGTAGCCAGATTCGAAGCGTAATTGTTGTCGTCGCGAACGAAGTATTGGATGGGAGTGGGGCTTCCAATAAATCCGGCATCCGGAGTGAAAGTGATAAAACCACTAGTGGTATTCACTGACCAGGTTCCTTCGTTGGGAACAACCAATGATTCACCTGGACCGTTTGTTCCTGCAATTTGCACGGTGGAAGGAACAATAGCTCCGTCGCCTTCTTCATCATTATCCAATACGTCAATTGTAACAGCGTCGCCGGGCATTCCGCTTCCGCTATCATCATTTGCTGTGGGTGTTTCAATGGTAATAAGGTTTACCCAGGTTCCTTGAACTATAGGTGTTCCGTCAGTAATTAAGGTGTGGTTGTCATTTTCAAATTCACCGCCAGCACCCATAGCAAACTCAATTTCATCAAAAGCAAGACCTTCTGTAGCTACGAAATGCAAAAAAGCATAGGGTTCACCTGAGTTTTGACCGGTTCCGGGTTTTCCATAGTAATTATATGTGGAATAGGATGTGCCGTTGACCGACGTAATAAAATGGTTAATGTTTTTAGGTAATAAAGCGATGACATCGGCAGTAGCAAAGGTTCCAATGATCTCACCATCGCGGTAGATTTTGATGTTGTTTTGACCATCACCAGCAGGCCATGCAAAGCCAAAATATTCCATCGGGTTTTCAAAAACCAAACGTACTTTGGCACCTGTTCGTATGGCCATGTACTGACCTGTACCTGCGCCATATTGATCGTCATCTTTATTATAGGATTGTCCCGTAGTTTGATAATAGGTTCCAACTGATGAGTTGTAACCAGTTGAGCTAGGAGCCCAATTAAAATCACTTGGGGGTACATTAAAACTTTCAAATGTTTCAGTGGTTAAGGTGCCACCCGTAACGTTAGAAACCATCATTCCGGGAGCACTGGTATAAACCCGAAGGTATTCTTGTGCTTGAGTTTCAAGTGAAAAGACCAGAATAAATGCGGCCAATGCGAAAACCCAAACAGATTTGATATTTTTATACTTTGTATTTAATTTCATTATTCAAGCTATTTAGTCGATTAGTAAACTTTTTTATTGGAACTGATAACTTAATGTTCCATTACCGATTTCCAAAGTAATGTCCTGTCCCCTATAAATCAACCTAACAGAACTAACATAGGAAGGCAGGGTTAAGTTCATCGTATAAGGAGTATTCGCTTTTAAAAAGGCTCTTTGAAAAGTTTTGCCTTCAAGAGAAGCAACTTCCACAAGGTTGTTGGTTTTTCCGGTCATGGTAATGACAATATCCTGGGTAGTTTTCCAGTCAAAATTCGACGTAATTTTTAAATCGTCCATGGTTTCAGGAACTACAGGATTTGGATCAGGAGTTGAGTCTTTTTTACACGCGGTGGTGAAGAGCATCAAACCGAAGATGATAAGGAGTACTTTATACATATTGTTTTTTTTTTAATATTTTCTTATTTAGAATCTGTAAAGATAATATCAAATGACATGCCAAAGCAAAAATATATTTAAAATGTGTTTGTAATCAAGCTGTTATTGAATACGCGGATTAACATTAATATTGTCATTATAAGGATGTATTCCAGATTTGGGAAAGCATAGGCTTCTGTTTGGCTTGAATGGGTGTAATTAGGTAGTTAAGTTGACAAAAGTCGATTAAAACAAAGATAATTGTTGCTCTTTTGATGCTTTTTCTAGTTCAAGCAGTTTCTTTTTGGCTCTCAGTCCACCTGCATAACCAACCAATTCACCCCGACTGCCAATAATTCGATGACAAGGTACTATGATGGAAATGGCGTTAGCTCCGTTAGCAGCAGCTACTGCACGGATGGCTTTTTCATTACCTAATGTTTTTGAGAGCCCAAGATAGGTTTCTGTTTTTCCAAAGGGAATGCTTATCAACACTTTCCATACACTTTTTTGAAAATCAGTACCTATCCATATTAGGGGCAACTCGAAATTGGTTCTTCTTAAGTTAAAATAGTCATCAAGCTGCAGTTTGGTTTCTTTGGTTATACTTGATTCCCCTGTTTCATAAACCGCATTAAGTCCGTTTTGGATGCGTTTATCGATGGTGGTTCTCTGCTGACGATAACGCCAATCGCATAAACACAACTGATTGTTAAACGATCCTAAAAGGAGATCCCCCACAGGCGATTGATAGATTTCAATCAGAATTTTTTGCTGCATATTCGGTAAGGGCTTTTTGTGCGGCATAGCGTCCAATTTCTACAAGCTCCTCTGCTTTGTAAAAATCAAACATGGTGGAGGCATCTCTGGAAATCTCAATTAATAAATCAGGTGGATATTTTTCCATGGAGATTCGTGCAATGTGGTGCGTCATCAATCCTATGGTTTTGTTTATCAGATCGAAATAACCCAATTGCTCCTCACTTTCTTTGGATGTTTTCCAATTAAACTGCTGGTAGAATGCCTTCATCTTATTCTGGTAAAGACTCAGCATGGTTTGATTTTCTTCCGTGGTAATTGGGGGTCTCGATAAGGGGATTTCAGCATTCACATCCACTGCAAACAGTTGATCTCCAGATGTTCGTTTTACCTGACTTATGGGCATATTGTTGAGGACACCGCCATCTACCAGTAATCCCTTTTTTGTTTTCACTGGTTGTAAAACGGTCGGAATGGAAATAGAAGCTCGTATGGCCTGGTATATACTACCTTCTGTAAAAACGATTTCTTTTTTATTGATCAGGTCAACTGCAACTGCAGCATAGGGGATAGGCAGGTCTTCAATATTTTTATCTAGAATAAATTCCTTCATTTTGTTCAGGACCTTATCGCCTTTAACAAGTCCTTGGCTACTGAACGTGAAGTCGACCAGACGAAAGACTTTTGAGCGATCGAGGGAATAAAGCCAATTTTTAAATTCTTCCATTTTACCAAGAGCATAAACACCTCCAACCAACGCTCCCATGGATGTTCCTGCTATGGAGGTGATTTCATGGCCTTGCTTTTCAAGTTCTTCAATTACACCTATATGGGCGATTCCTCTTGCTCCACCACCTGAAAGGACTAAAGCTATTTTTTGTTTTGTCATGGTAATGAGATTTAAATCGGGCTAAAATTACTAAAATTCGATATGCCATTAAAAATACAAATTCAGTCCAACAGCCATACTTACTATTTCAGGAAGGTGAACTTCTTTTGAATTAAGCCAGTACCACAGGTAGGTGTCGACAGAGCCAATCTCTGTAAACAAATCGATTCCATGTATAATTAAAGTTGAATTCAGGTCTTTATGAACCTTGCCTCCAATAAAAAAGGTGAAATGAAACGCGTTAGATGAATAGTATCCTTTAGGATATTTATTAGGTAACTCAACAAAGGAGTTGTTGCCTGTTTCAAAACTAAATGTATGACCTATGTAGGAACTAACATCCACATCGAAACCTGATCGGTGGTCGAGGATGAAGGCGTTTTTTATTGAGATCGTATGAATTTCAACTTCACCAAAGGATTTTGGTACGTAGCCATACAACAGGCTTGTTTGTAGCTTGCCATGGAAGAATTGGGTTCCTAAACCCAATGAAAACAAACCAATATTTCCGGCAAATTGTGTGGTTGCCAATTGTGGGCAATACCACTTTTTGGCAGGTTGTACACTATTGGGTTCTTGTGCCGTGGTTGTGATCGTTATTAGACAAAAAATGAAAAATATTCGTGCAGTATGTTTTTTCATGGAGCCTGGTTGGTGTTAACTGTTTGCACCTCAATGACTGAATCGGCGCACGTTAGGGTGCAATACTCAGGAGTTTTTAAACTGGGTACCACCAGGTACATAACTCCGTCTCCATAATGGTTGTCAAGTGAAAATCGGTGTTCATGCCCGTGAATTGATATAGAAACCTGATTATTTGCCATGAGACTCCGATATCTATTCTCCATAACGGAAGTGAACTGATCACTACTGGGCGGCATGTGGGTAGCTACAAAAATGTGATCGAATAATTTTTCAGAAGAGAGCTCCTGTTGTAACCAATCAAAATCAGGTGGGGTATTGCTTTCCCAAACTATGTCGTCGAATATTACAAATTTACTGTTGGCATATTCAATGGAGAAATTCCGCTTACCAAACATCTGATCATAAATTAGCTCGCCATTTGAATTGTAGTCGTGATTGCCGATGACAACAAA
>JBFHGX010000154.1:0-8979 GCA_041582875.1 Bacteroidales bacterium
TACCAAAACCCTACAGCCTAAAAAAACTTTCTGGTTTTGTTGGCGACGATCCCAAGCAGGTTGTGGAAATGATCGGCTTGTTTATTGAGACGATTCCTCCTGAACTCGATTTTTTACAGGAATATGCAGCTGCTCAGGAAATGGAACAAGTAGCCACGGTGGCTCATCGCATCAAACCTTCATTGGATGTTTTCGATTTGCAATATGCCATGCAAATAATCAGAACCATTGAGTTGTTTTGTAAAGATTCGATCAAGCACAAGGAAGTACCCGCACTGGTACGCGATTTGCGACAGAATTTATTTGCAGCACTCGAGGTGATGAAAACCGAGATGAGTTAGTTCGATTTTTCTTTATGTATAAATTTCCAGTAGTCCGGATTTAGTAATTTAATTGGTTTTTTGAGGTTTAACCGGTACACCAGGTTGAACCTAAAATTCCCTACATTAACAAAATTCCATACATCTTCCTGAGGTAATTCGTTGCCAATGATTTGGTTGAGGTAGAAAACGCCCATATAAAACTTATTGCTGTTATATCCAAAGGAAGCCCGACCTAATGCATTAAAATTGAGTGATATATCGCTTTTTGTTGTTTGGTTCAAGTTGGTTTGATGTACCGATGTATTTCCAACGGCGGGTCCGGCAGAAAGTCCAATGACCAGAAAAAACTTTTTCCATGCGACAAAAGTGTGGGTATAGCCTGCATTCATCCCCAGCGAAAACTGAGTTGATTTGTCGTATTTATTGCCTACGGCAAAATCCGTAGGGTTAACCTTTTGAGGGATGAGTGATGAATCGCCTTTTACCATTACATAAAAAACCGAAGCACCTAAAATGAACGAACCAGCGCTCTTTTTTTGCCACTCATTTTGTATATAAGCGGCCCGATAACTAAATTTTTTTGAGTTGAAAATATACTGAACCGCAAGTCCGGCATCTATTATTCTGATGTCAGGTCGTTTAGGGAAGCTGTCCGCAACGATCCAGTTCTGCAGTATTTCTATGGGATTATTCAGATAAAATCCTTTGTAACGTTGTAAATAGAAATCAACAACATATTTGCGCAGGTATAAATGCGACTGAAGATCGATGTATTCTGTTTCGCCGTATTGATCAAAATCTTTTTTATTGAATGGAAGATTAAAGGCAATATTCAATCCGAAAACTGAATAATTGGCTCCAAAACCAAGCATGACCTGGTTGTTAACATCGTAATTTACAGATTTTTTTAGTGATTGATCGCGGATACTAAAATTGGTATATTTTACGGAAGAATATAGGCGAGTGGTCAACTTATCCGTATAACTTTGGTAATAATTGGTGTCGTAATTAAGCGCAGTATAGGTGTTGGTTTGTGAATGGCCTGTACTGATTTTAAAAATGAGTAGGATCCCTATTATTCCTATGGAAATCCGGACTTTAGAAACCCTTGAAATTACATTGAACATGGAGTTGATTCTGAATTTAAGAAAACAAGTGACAAAAATACCAATAGTTCGAATCGGATTTACCCATCATTGACATATAATTTGTAATTTTGCAGTCTTATTTAAATCAATTCTAAATAGGATTAGCATGAGTGAAGAAAAAGAGAAGAACAATATACTAGATGAAGTTACATCGGGTGATTACAAATATGGGTTTTACACAGATATTGAGATGGACACCGCTGCTGTTGGGCTTTCAGAAGATACCATCCACTTTATTTCGGCCAAAAAGAACGAGCCTGAGTGGTTGCTTGAATACCGTCTAAAGGCTTTCCGACACTGGCAAACCATTGAAGAACCTGATTGGGCGCACCTGCATCATCCTCCCATTAATTATCAGGATATCATTTATTACGCGGCGCCCAAGAAGAAGCCTCAGTTAGAGAGTTTGGATGAGGTAGATCCCGAATTGTTGGATACATTTAACAAGTTGGGTATTTCATTGGAGGAGCAAAAAGTGCTTTCCGGAGTTGCTGTTGATGCTGTAATTGACAGCGTATCTGTAAAAACAACATTTCGGGAAACTTTATCAAAGCATGGCATTATTTTTTGCTCTTTCAGCGAAGCCGTGCAGGAGTATCCTGAATTGGTGCAAAAATACATGGGTAAGGTAGTTCATTATCGCGATAACTTTTTTGCCGCATTAAACTCGGCCGTTTTTAGTGATGGTTCGTTTTGCTATATCCCCAAAGGAGTGCGTTGTCCGATGGAGCTATCCACCTATTTCCGCATCAATGCGGCCAATACCGGACAATTTGAACGCACCTTGCTGGTGGCTGATGAAGGTTCATATGTGAGTTATCTTGAAGGATGTACCGCGCCTCAACGTGATGAAAATCAATTGCATGCCGCTATTGTGGAAATCATTGCTGAACACGATGCGGAGGTCAAATACTCCACTGTTCAAAACTGGTATCCCGGTGATAAAAACGGCAAAGGTGGCATCTATAATTTTGTTACCAAGAGAGGTCTGTGCCGTGGGAACAATTCCAAGATAAGTTGGACCCAAGTCGAAACCGGATCTGCCATTACCTGGAAATATCCTTCATGTATTCTCAGAGGAGATGGCAGTATTGGTGAGTTTTATTCGGTGGCAGTGACCAACAATTACCAGCAAGCCGATACCGGGACCAAAATGATTCATCTGGGAAAAAATACCAAGAGTACGATTATCTCCAAAGGAATATCAGCAGGATTTAGTAACAACAGTTACCGGGGATTGGTGAAGGTGGCCCAAAAAGCCAGCAATTCACGTAATTTTTCGCAATGCGACTCGTTGTTGCTTGGTGACAAGTGTGGTGCGCATACTTTCCCCTATATTACTACCGGAAACGAAACTTCGGTGGTGGAACATGAGGCCACCACATCGAAAATATCAGAAGATCAATTGTTTTACTGTCAGCAGCGCGGCATCGATACTGAAAAGGCCATTAGCTTAATTGTAAATGGTTATGCTAAAGAAGTACTGAACAAATTGCCCATGGAATTTGCTGTGGAGGCACAAAAATTGCTGGCCATTACACTGGAAGGCAGTGTAGGATAATTACCAAATAAAAAGAATAATTCAATAAAAAATATTAGCACATGCTTCTCAATATCAAAGATCTCCATGTTTCCATCAATGGAAAAGAAATTTTAAAAGGATTTAATCTGAGTGTAAACGAAGGTGAAGTTCATGCCATTATGGGACCTAATGGAACGGGAAAAAGTACATTAGCAGCCGCCATCACGGGTCGTGAGGGTTATGAAATCACACAAGGTGAAATCTGGTTTAAAGGTGAACTCATCAATGATATGTCGCCTGATGAACGCGCCAACAAAGGAGTGTTTCTCAGTTTTCAATATCCGGTAGAAATTCCGGGTGTGAGCATGACCAATTTTATGCGTACGGCTTTGAATGCCAAGCAGGAATATATGGGACTTGCACCTATAAGTGCCGGCGCTTTTCTGAAAAAGATGGAAGAAAAGAAGAAATTGGTTGAAATTCACTCCAAACTGACCAACCGTTCGGTAAACGAAGGTTTTTCGGGTGGTGAAAAAAAGAAAAATGAAATCTTCCAAATGGCCATGTTAGAGCCCACTTTGGCTATTCTCGATGAGACAGATTCAGGTTTGGATATCGACGCACTCAAAGTGGTGGCCAAAGGAGTTAATGCCCTAAGAGCAGTAGACAATGGATTTGTTGTCATTACTCACTATCAGAGATTACTCGATTTTATCGTTCCCGACTTTGTACATGTGATGTATGATGGGCGCCTCGTAAAATCAGGCGGTAAAGAGTTGGCACTGGAACTGGAAGCCAAGGGTTACGATTGGATTAAAGAGGCCAATGAAGTAAAATAGGAGAGAGATATGAATGTAGATAAGAAATATACGGTGCTCGAGACCGCCATCAACGATTCGTCTGTTGATCTCCTTAACGGGAATAGCGACGAATTGGTTATGGTCGCCGAAGCCCGGCAGAAAGCATTTGAGGCCTACCAATTATCGGGTTTGCCACAACGATCTGATGAAAAGTGGCGAAACTCAAAATTCGACAAAGTTCACGATCATTCTTTTATTTTGACGGAGCCCAAGCCTGCATATACTCAACAGGTGAGCGAAATGTTTCACTGTTCCATACACGGATTTACCACACAAGTTGAAGCTTTACTCAACGGATGGTATTATTCATCCAATGAGGAATCGCTGCGCACCATGGAAAATGGCGTTGTGATAGGCAGTATTCAATCGGCCCAAAAAGCGTATCCACAGTTGTTTGAACAGCATTTTGGAAAAATTGCCACACATAACCAACATGGGTTTTCTCAGGTAAACACCGCCCTGTTTAAGGATGGGTTATTTATATATGTTCCCGATAATGTGCACGTTGACGAAACCGTCCAGATCATCAAAATGGTTAATTCTACTCAGAAGTTGATGATCAACTCCAGAAATCTGGTGATTTTAGGTAAAAACAGTCATTTGTCGTTTATGCATTGTGATGACTCGGTGAACCATCAATCGAGTTTAATCAATACCGTTACCGAGATATTCATCGATGAAAATGCCAGTCTGGATCTATACAAACTGCAAAATATTAATGATGAAACCTGTTTGATTAACAGCACATCCGTAACTCAACAGCGCGATAGCCGATTGAAAATCAATGTAATTACATTGAATGGTGGAGTCATTCGCAACGAAATCAATGTGGATTTACAGGGCGAAGGTACCAATGCTGATTTGAATGGTATTTATTTGATGGATAAAAGTCAACAAGTAGATAACCAGGTTTATGTAAACCATGCCAAACCCCACTGCGATAGTTCGGAACTGTTTAAAGGCGTATTGGATGAATCATCTTCCGCCATTTTCAATGGATATGTACATGTGAATAAAGATGCCCAGCAGACCAATGCTTTCCAGCGCAACAACAACATTCTCATGACGGCAGAAGCCAAAGTAGACACCATGCCCTTTCTGGAAATCTATGCCGACGACGTAAAATGTAGTCATGGGGCTACGGTTGGTCAGTTGGACAATGAGGCTCTGTTTTACCTGATGCAGCGGGGAATTCCTCAAAAAGATGCCCGCATGTTGCTCATGTATGCTTTTGCAGCTGAAGTAACCGATAAGATTAAAATCGACCCATTGCGTGTAAGCATCGAAGACATGGTGAAAAAGCGCTTGCGCGGAGAGTTGTCTATTTGCGAAAAATGCGTGTTGCATTGTTCCAACCCTGATACCCCTATGGAATTTGAAATTGACATGAGTAAAGTATAAGTTATGGAGTTTCCCATTGATCAAATACGCAACGATTTCCCCATTTTATCTACTCAGGTTCATGGTAAGCCATTGGTGTATTTCGACAACGGCGCCACTACACAAAAGCCAAAGCAAGTGATAAACCGGTTGGTTGAATATTATTCAACCGAAAACAGCAATGTCCATCGCGGAGCTCATCACCTGAGTAATATGGCCACACAGGCTTATGAGAATGCCCGTAAGTTCATTGCCCAATTCATTCATGCCGAGAGTTCCGATGAAATTATTTTCACACGAGGCACCACTGAATCCATTAATTTGGTAGCAGCAGGATTTTATTCGTTTATCAATCCTGGTGACGAGGTCGTGATTTCGGTCATGGAGCACCATAGCAATCTGGTTCCCTGGCAGCAGTTGTGCGAAAAAAGAGGAGCACACTTGCGTGTGATTCCGGTTTTGGAAGATGGTTCATTGGACATGGATATCGCCAGAAAATTGCTTACAGATAAAGTCAAGATGCTGGCCGTCACCCATATCAGTAATGTATTTGGAACCATCAATCCCGTAAAGGAACTCGTCGCGGAAGCGCATATACACAACATTCCGGTGTTGTTGGATGGCGCTCAGGCCATTGCACATGTACCTGTAAACGTACAAGTATTGGACTGTGATTTTTATGCTTTCTCGGCTCACAAAGCCTATGGACCTATGGGAATAGGGGTATTGTATGGTAAGTCGGAGTGGCTCGCGAAGTTGCCTCCCTATCAATATGGAGGAGAGATGATTGATCAGGTTATGTTTGAGAAAACCACTTTTAATGTTGCTCCTTATAAATTTGAGGCAGGAACTCCCAATGTGGCCGACGTACTGGGTATGGAAACCGCTTTAAGGTATATACAAGAACTGGGAATTGACAGAATTCAACAATATGAAGATCAATTGCTTCATATGGCAACCAAGGCCTTATTGGAAATTCCTGGAGTTCGGATTGTCGGACAAGCGGCACATAAAACGGCAGTCCTGTCTTTTCTGGTTGATGGAATACATCCCTATGATTTGGGAACATTGCTCGATCAATTGGGCGTAGCCGTGCGGACCGGAAATCATTGTGCTCAACCTTTGGTTGAATCCCTTGGACTGAAAGGAACGATCAGGGCTTCTTTTGGCTTGTACAATACCGTTGCTGAAATAGAATATTTTGTTAAATCACTGAAGAAAGCAATTATTATGTTGCAATAATTCAGTAAATTAATATAAAAATGACCATTAATGAAAATGCGCAGGCAGTAGTTGAAGAGTTTTCGATGTTTGATGATTGGATGGATAAATATGCCTATCTCATCGAATTGGGAAAAGAGCTGCCGGTGATTGATACACAATTTAAAACCAATAATCATTTAATTTCAGGCTGTCAGAGTCGGGTTTGGCTTCACGCCGAAGAACAGCATGGACACATTGTTTTTACTGCTGATAGCGATGCGGTGATTACCAAAGGCATTGTTTCGTTGCTGATTCGTGTGCTTTCTGATCACACTCCCGATGAAATTTTGGCTTGTGATTTTTCTTTTCTGGAGAAAATAGGTTTGCAGGAACATTTGTCGCCAACACGCGCCAATGGACTGGCTTCCATGTTAAAACAAATTCAGTTATACGCCAAGGCGTTTCAACTAAAATTACGACAATAGCATGATGAATCAAGATGAAATTCGCGAATTGAATGATAAAATCATTCGCGTGTTGAAAAACATATACGATCCCGAAGTTCCGGTAAACATTTATGAATTGGGACTTATTTATGATATCAATATAAAGGAAGATGGATTTGTAAAGGTATTGATGACCTTAACGGCTCCCAATTGTCCGGTAGCAGAGAGTTTACCTTTGCAGGTGAAAAATGAAATCGAATTCTTAAAAGGCGTTACTGAAGTAGACCTGGAAATTACCTTCGAACCCCCATGGGATCAGGAAATGATGTCGGAAGAGGCTAAATTGGAGTTGGGATTGCTTTAAAACCATTGAGTTTGCGGATTGTTTCGGTCAATATCGGAAAAAGAACAACCATTGTTTACAATGGGAAGGAGGAAGAAACCGGGATTTATAAATATCCGGTGGAGGGCTCAATTTTTCTGGGTAAACAAGGTGTAATTGATGATCATGTGGTCGACAGAAGATATCACGGAGGTGCCGACAAGGCTTGCTACACCTATGGACTTCAAGCATATGCCCACTGGAAAGTAGCTTTTCCTGAAGTGGAAATGCCATTGGGTATGTTTGGTGAAAATCTCACCATCAAGGGTCTTGACGAAACGCAAATTTATATTGGTCAGGTTTACAAAGTGGGTGAAGCGCTTATTCAGGTTTCCCAGCCCCGAATTCCCTGTTATAAGCTGGCTATACGTTTTAATGACAAACGTATTGTAAAGCTATTTCAACAGTCTGATTTTTCCGGTGTTTATTTTCGGGTACTTCATGAAGGAAGGGTCGCTGTTGGCGATGATCTTTTGGAACAGGAAAATGGGCTTTCAAAATCCATTACAGTTGCTCAGGTATATCAGCTTTTTAAGGGAGGCGACCTTAATCCCAATTGGCTTGAGAAGGCTTTGAACGATCCCTATCTTTCTGAAAGCATGAAAGTTGATCTTCGTAGGAAATAATAGTTTTCATTGCATTTGCAACTAAGTCATGTCAGGTTTGAGCAAAATAACCCATACCTTGAATGTTGTGTCTTCTCCCTTAGGTCTTATTTGCCACTAAAGCTCCAAAATACAAATAATTCACAAAGGTTAAAATTAGTGAATGAGCTCTTTGTGAACCTTAAAGCCTTGGTCGCCATTGCTATTTGAGTTGCTATTTGGTATGAACTTAATATGGCGCAACAAATAAAAAAAGTCCGAATATTCACATCCGGACTTTTTTAACAACATAGCAGGTTAATGATGTATAGTGGGATTAAGCCGTTGCGGCCTTTTTACTCAGCATGACCAATTCTCTGACTTCTACTTCCGTTACATAATGCATTTTACCTTCTTTGTCTTCCCACGAGCGGTTAATCAGTTTGCCTGTAATGGCAACTTCCTGACCTTTTTGAAGGTATTTTTCGGCGATACGTGCTTGGTTGTTGCGAGCTACCACCCGGTGCCATTGGGTATCGGTTATACGTTCACCCGCTTTGTTCTTGTAGGTTTCAGAAGTAGCCATACTAAACACAGTAATGGATTTGTCGTTGTTAAAGTTTGTTGTTGTTGGATTGGTGCCCAGGCGTCCAATCAGGTGAACAGAATTTCTTAAAGTTGTCATGATAGTAAGTATTAAATGATTAAAAGTTTCGATGAACAATTGATGGAGCAAAACTACATTGGTCCAATGCAATTAGTCGGTTGTTAATCATTTACTTACGTATATAAACGTGTATAAACGTTTTAAAATGGATAAGACACTTGTTATAAACGATATATAATTTTATCTCTGAAAAGAATTTTTAAACCCTATCTTGAATTAAAACCTAAAACGGCGAACACTCCACCGGACTAAAGCTTCTTGATCTGGGCGCCATGAAGGCGTTTTTATCCTTGTTGATTAGTCCAATGTCATCCAGCTCAAAAATCAAACTGATTTCATGACTGGGACCGGTAAAATTCTGCCGGGCATTGATGTTCATCTCGTAGCTGTACATGATCTTCATGCGGTATTGCTGCGTGAAGGGGATGTTTAATCCCACCATCACATCAAAACTGCTGAACTCA
>JBFHGX010000155.1:0-8963 GCA_041582875.1 Bacteroidales bacterium
CTTTGCCATCCCTGACATCCGTAAAGGTTTCCATCTCTGTTGCAGGATCACTATCCTTTTCACAGGAGGAAAAAAACACCATGGTTCCTATTATCGCCGCCAAGGCGATCGATTGAATGCGCATTAACTTTTTCATTTGATTATTTTTTAAATGTTACTAAAACTGTAATTATTGCCCTGATTTTTTATTAAATAGTCTTTGTATTGCGTCGAATTGTTCTCTTTCTTCTTGGCTCATCTTGTCGTATAATTGTTTGTCTTTTACTGTTGCGTCCAATTTGCCTTTCATCTCACCCATCGAATAGCCAATTTCATTTATTGTACGTTTTGCCTTTCTGAAAATAAAAAACCCGATGAAGCCAAAACCCAACACGATACTTACAGGAAAAATGACATTAGCCCAGTTTAGTCCTGCATCTTCGCGCAATTCAGGAGGTACTTCTACTCCACTTTCTTCAAGTAGATCAAACATTTCATTTTGCTGGTTGGTGTATTTACATGATGAAATACATACTACCAATAGCATTGCCAATGCAAGTATCAGGTGTAATGGCTTACTATTCAATATTATTCGGTTTTTAAACTTCATGTGATTCCTTATATTTTAGTCCAAATACGGGTATTTAAATTCATATCGTTAATTATTGTTTCTATTAGGCCAAATAGTTCGTACATGTATTCAACATCATCAAACAATACGCCACTACGCATTACACGTGGTTCAAAAAGGTTTTTGTTGAATTTTATGGCACAGTATATTCGATTTGCCAAAAACGAAAAATGAAGACGTAACTTGTACTTTTTCTTGATTTTCACCATGGCTTCCATAATAACTGGTGTGAGCACATATCGGGCTTCTATTTGACTGGAACTATATACCACGAATTCCTTTTCAAATGCATTGTTTTCGAGTTTTACCAAGGTCCCCTTTTTATTTCCAAATTGAAATTGTTGTCCCATCTTGCCAAGCAACTTCTCAGCTTTGTCAGGTAAAACATAGGTTTCTCCCTTTAACTCCTTATTAAAATCGGCATAAAAAAACAGTCCTTTAAAAACTGAATTAATTTTCGTGTTTTGATTATTTCCAGGTACGCTACCTGCATTGATTTCACTGTAGTGAAAGGGAGTTTTTTTCACCCGACCACTCACGTAATCATCGCCACGACACATACTAGCTTTTTTAAATAAGTTTGATGCATTAAAATCGGAAACCCCAATATGCTGATATGCATCGTATTGATATTCCTTATTTATGAATTTAACAACTTCTCTTACCACCTTCTCTTTAAACGCATGTCGATAGGTAAAGTACTTTACGATACCCGTACCTGCCGTCCACAACAGGGCTAAAAGCAATAATGCGATGGCAATCCACATGGCTGATACACTGGGGATAAATGCCACGCCAAATAGCAGTAACAGCGCAATTACAAGGGCTAAAATTGCCCGCTTCTTAATCCACAACCGGTCTTTCTCTACACTTTGAAGGTGTGGCTTTAGGCTTTCTTCGTAGACATATTTTAAATCTTTGTTTTCCATTAGCTTTCTAAGTGCATTTGGTGTTAATAATTTAACAGATATGTTTATATCAAAGGTTTTCTTGAAATCTATAGTTTAGCGTTTAGCGCAAAGCAGGTGTGTTATTTTGAAACCTTAGTCCTTAGTCCAAATTCGGGTATTTAAGTCCAGTTCTTCTATAATGGTTTTATTGAGCATTAATAGCTGATAGAGTTTGTTGAGCTCTTGGTTATTCATTCCAGATTTCCAAATGGTAGGTTCGAAGAGCTCATGTGAAAACAAGATGGCCAAATACACTTTCCCATTCAAAAAACTCATGTGCATCGGTTGTTTAAATACCTGATAAATACTTAATAATGATTCCATCAGCTTGGGGGTGAGAATGTAGCGAGCTTCGATTTGACTTGTGGAACGAACCAAAAAGGTATTGGCGAATTCCTTATTCTCTAGCGCTACCATGCTGCCTTTCCTTTTCCCATTGGTATTTGAGGAAGTTGATCGAAAGGTGTCGGCTGCAGCCTCTAAATCTCCATTTACCACATAGGTTTCACCTTCGAGTTTTTTGTTGAAATCGGCGTGAAAGAAATAGCCTTTATAAACGGCTACCCATTTGGTTTTGGTATTTCCGTCATTATCGGTATAATTGCGATAACTACCCACATTTAACTCCGAACTTTCAAATGCAGTTTTCCCTACTCGTCCGCTTACTTTGTCGTCGCCAGTGAATTTTTCGTAACTTTTAGTGAACAATTTACTGTCAATATATGCTCGCTCTGCCACATGTCCTTTGGAATCATATTCCCAACTTGAATCAATGGATTGGGCTATCTTTTCAACTACTTCTTTTTTATATACCTTTCTATAAGCCGGAATCCTTTTATTCCCAAATGAAATAAGGTAAATCCCTAGAATTACAGGTGCAATAAATGAATAAATAAGGCTACTTGCATGCGCTTTTGCTTCCAATCCTTTGTAGGTTCCAAAGAAATACACCACAGAAGCAACTGCACCCACAAATAAAACAATCGCTATGACATAATAAACCAAAATGGACTTTCTTTTGGTTTCTAATTGCTGAAGTTGTTTTTTTAAACCTTTCTCTAATAATGATTCTATACTCATGATTTTAATTTTTGGTCCAAATACGGATAATTAAATTCATTTCATGTACTGGTGTTTGAATATAGTTGAATTGTGAATTCAGCTGTTCCATATCGTCAATTCTAATTCCTGTTTTAACATACGTGGTTCGAATAAATCATTGATAAAACTAGGTGCATTAAAAAAAGCGGGTAAAGAAAACCATCTTTACCCGCTTTTTATTGTACTCTTTGATTTATCCCTTAAGCGCTTCAGCACCTCCAACAATTTCCAAAATTTCATTGGTGATGGATGCCTGACGTGCTTTGTTGTAGGTAAGTTTAAGACTTTTAAGCATTTCATCTGCGTTTTCAGTGGCTTTATGCATGGCTGTCATACGTGCTCCATGCTCCGAAGCAAAACTGTCTAACAACGCTTTGTATAACTGAACCTTGATGGTTTTTGGAACCATAGCTTCCAAAATTTCGTGTTTGCTGGGCTCAAAAATGTAGTTGGCTTTGGTTTCAGTGGCGGTTGGTTTTTCGTCCTTACTGACTTCACCTACAGGAAGCAATTGCTCAACCTGCAGAATTTGTGATGCAGCATTTTTAAACTGATTGTAAACCAAAATTACCTTGTCGTACTTTTTATCCAGAAACATTTGCATCATTTCTTCTGCAATTACAATGGTATCGCCAAAGTTAAGGTGATCAAAGATCTCGGTATTTATTTCCATGGGTTTAATCCCGGCAGATACCAATCCGTCAGCACCTTTTTTGCCAATGCAGTAAAAATCCACTTTTCCGTTTTTAAACTGACTTTCAAATTGGTTGTGCACCAGCGACAAGCAGTCTTTTACGATGGAAGTGTTGAATGCTCCGCAAAGCCCACGGTTTGAAGTAACAGGTACGATCAGGATGGTTGATTCGCCGCGGTTGACCGAAAATTTGCCCTCATCGGCGCCTTCCAGATCATTACTTAAATCCTGCATGATTTCACGCAGTTTTTGGGCATAAGGGCGCATGTTCTGGATGGCATTTTGTGCGCGCCTCAACTTCGAAGCGGCCACCATCTTCATGGCACTCGTTATCTGTCGGGTACTGTTTACCGAGGCAATTCTTACTCGTACTTCTTTAAGACTGGCCATAGTTTCTTGAGTGGATTATTATTTTGCGTACTGACGAGCTACTTCGGCCGCAGCTTTGGTTAGTTTACCTGTGAGTTCATCGGTGAATTTCCCAGCTGCCAGTTCTTTTAAAACATCCTTGTGATGATCTTCAAGGTGCAGTAAATACTGCGCTTGGAAATCGATAATTTTTTCCACAGGTACCTTAGATAGTAAATTTTGTGATCCGCAATAAATTATAGCTACCTGCTGCTCAACACGCATAGGTGAATACTGAGGCTGTTTCAAAATCTCAACATTGCGCTTACCTTTATTAAGAACTGCCATGGTAGCAGGATCCAGGTCGGATCCAAATTTTGCAAACGCTTCCAATTCACGGTATTGGGCTTGGTCGAGTTTAAGGGTTCCGGCTACTTTTTTCATCGACTTGATCTGTGCATTACCACCAACACGCGATACGGAAATACCTACGTTAATGGCCGGACGAATACCTGAGTTAAACAGGTCGACATCCAAAAATATCTGTCCGTCAGTAATTGAAATTACGTTCGTAGGAATATACGCACTTACGTCTCCTGCCTGTGTTTCGATAATGGGAAGTGCCGTAAGCGATCCTCCACCTTTTATGATGTCTTTAATGCTGTCAGGTACGTCGTTCATGTTACGCGCAATATCATCAGCGTTGATGATCTTAGCAGCTCTTTCGAGCAACCGTGAGTGAAGATAAAAAACATCACCTGGATATGCTTCACGTCCCGGTGGTCGACGAAGTAACAACGATACCTCGCGGTAAGCTACAGCTTGTTTACTCAAGTCATCAAATACAACCAAAGCAGGACGACCTGTATCACGGAAAAATTCGCCAATGGCAGCACCGGTAAACGGAGCGTAGAATTGCATGGCGGCAGGATCAGATGCTGAAGCCATCACAATAGTGGTGTATGCCATGGCGCCGTTATCTTCCAGAATTTGCTGGATATTGGCAACGGTTGAACCTTTTTGTCCGGAAGCTACATAAATGCAAAATACAGGCTCACCTTTTTCGTAAAATTCTTTTTGGTTGATGATAGTGTCAATGGCAATAGCAGTTTTTCCCGTCTGACGGTCACCAATAATCAACTCACGCTGTCCACGACCAATTGGTATCATAGCATCGATGGCTTTGATACCAGTTTGTAATGGTTCGTTTACCGGCTGACGATATATAACTCCAGGAGCCTTGCGCTCCAAAGGCATTTCGTATGTCTTACCCTGTATAGGTCCTTTTCCGTCGATGGGTTCGCCCAAGGTGTTTACTACACGACCTAATAAACCTTCTCCTACATTAACCGAGGCAATTAACCCGGTGCGTTTTACCGTATCACCTTCGTTAAGGTTTTCAGTTTCACCCAGTAACACAATCCCCACGTTATCTTCTTCCAGGTTCAGCACGATGCCTTTAAGTCCGTTTTTTTCAAATTCGACCAACTCACCGGCTTCTACATTTGATAGGCCGTAAACACGGGCAATTCCGTCCCCAATCTGGAGAATGGAACCCACTTCTTCGAGTACCGCTTCCGATTCGTATCCTGCTAGTTCTTTACGAAGAATGGCTGATACTTCAGCCGGTTTAATGTCTGCCATAGCTTATCTATTTTCTTTATTAGTATTTCTTAATGTAATGTTCATGCGAAAACGCAGATCTTAATTTATTTAGTTCACTGAGTATGCTCACGTCGTACTGGTAATCCTCAAAATGAAGTACAAATCCTCCAACGAGTTTTTCATCTATTTTCTCGTGGAGTTCGATATTCATTTTGGTCGCTTCTGTCATTTTAAAAATAACATCCTTCTTTAAATCTGCGTCGGCGGTAATAGCTGTTGTCAGATTAACATTCAGAATGTTTTTGTGTTCCTGATAGGCGTGATGGTAGGCGTCGCAAATAAATGGGATATAGGCCTCACGACCTTTCCGGGTGATCAGTGATAAAAATTTCATACTGAGCTCACACAAATCTTTACTGAATATCAATTGAAGGATTTTCACCTTTTTTGAGGAATCGATTACTGGATTCTTTATGAGTGACTTCAAAGGACGATTTTCCGTAAAAACCTTCAACACATACAAGAGATCAGTATTTACACGATCCACCAGCTTGTATTCTGTAGCTAATTCGAATACTGCCTGAGCATATCTTCTTGACAACAAATTGATTCTCATGCTGGATAATTTCTTAGTTTAAGCTGGCCTCCTTGAGTAGCTTTTCGGCGTAAGCCATTTGAGTCTTTTTGTCCTTGAGCTCTTCACGAAGTATTTTCTCCGCAATATCAATGGAATAGGAGGCTATGGTGTTTTTAATTTCAGCCAAAGCCGCGTTTTTTTCACTGTTAATTTGCTCACGTGCACCCTGAATGATGTTTTTGGCTTCGCTACCTGCCTTTTCACGGGCTTCGTTAACAATGGCTTCCTTGAGCTTTCGGGCTTCTTTCAGAATGGTATCGCGCTCTTCTTTGGCTTCCTGAAGAAGCTTCTCATTACCGAGTTTTAACTCTTCCATGGCTTCCTGTGCCTTTTCGGCTGCATTCAACGCATTTTCAATGGAATCTTCTCGCTCTTTTAACGAAGCTAAAATGGGTTTCCATGCAAATTTCGCCAAAATGAACAACAATATGCCAAACGCTAGGGTCATCCAAATAACCAGTCCGAATCCGGGATTGATCAACGACATAGTCTATCTTTTTTAATTTATTTCCTTTTAATTAAGGTTAACGAATTGCAGCCAACCGCTGCAATTCGTTAACTTACGTTGCTGTGTCGACTACAAAAATACAACCAACAAACAAACAACAATTGCAAAGAAGGCAACACCTTCAATCAGCGCAGCTGCAATAATCATGTTGGAGCGAATATCGCCAACAGCCTCGGGCTGACGGGCAATAGCTTCAACAGCACCACGACCGATTTGTCCGATACCAATACCAGCACCAATGGCTGCAATACCAGCACCTAAACCAGCACCCATTTTCGCGTAAGGAGCTAAATCGGCTGCTACCTGAAGTAAAATTGCTAATAAATCCATAATTTCTAGTTTATTTAGTGATTAATGGTTTCTTTTTAATGATGTGCTTCCTCTGTGGCCATGCCAAAATATAATGCCGACAACAAAGTGAACACGTAGGCCTGGATAAAAGCGACCAAAATTTCAAGGACGTCCATAAAGACGGAAAAAGCAATGGATACAACAGATACTCCATAGCCAAGTCCGGTGGCAATTTCGCCGAAAATAAAAATCAAACTTACAAATCCCAAAATGATGATGTGCCCCGCACTGATGTTGGCAAAGAGACGAACCATAAGTACAAAGGGTTTCGTAAATACGCCAATAAGCTCCACTATTGGCATCAATGGTATGGGTAACTTTAACCACCATGGCACACCTGGTGCATTCACAATGTGAACCCAATAGGCTTTGTTTCCACTAAAAGTGGTGATGATAAAAGTAAATGCTGCCAAAACTCCGGTCACCCCGATATTTCCGGTAACGTTAGCTCCACCTGGAAAAAAAGGTACAATTCCCAACATGTTGTTGATGAGTATGAAGAAGAAAATGGTCAGTAAAAAGGGAGTGTATCTTTCGTAACGTTTTTCTCCAATGGAGGCTTTGGCAATATCGTCGCGAACAAATAAAATAATGGGCTCAAGTAACGACTGAATCCCCTTAGGAGCCTTGCCCTCACGTTTTTTGTAGCTCTTTGCTACCGATGTAAATATGAAAATTAGAAAAAAGAGGCTTATAAAAATAGCCAGTACGTTTTTGGTGAAAGAAAAATCAAGCGTTGGCCGGACTTCTTCTCCTGAAGCATCTTTTCTTACCAATTTGCCCGCATTCATGTCCTTGTCCGAGATGTAGTATCCCTGATAGGCTTCGTGACCATGATGTAACTTCGATGACATGAAAAAGATAAACTTTCCTTCGTCGTATAGCATCACCGGAAGAGGTACCGAAACATGCGTGTGACCTACTGTAATGATATGCCACTCATAGGCATCGGTAATATGCTCGATAATCATGTCGCCGGCCTTAAAATCTTCAACGGCAACTTCATCTTGCCACTTTTCCATGCCGTTAACCTCTTGTTCGTGGCCATGCTGAGCAAAAGTTAGATTGCTCAAACTGAATAAAATAAGTAACAAAAGACCTATTTTTTTCAGTACTTTTATTTGTCTTAGTCGATCACTCATTTACGATGGAAAATCATTGGTTTAAAATGGTTGCAATTTTACAACTATTTGCCGAAAATACAAAGCAGTTTTTTTAATTTATTTATTTACTGATCTTTATGATGGATGTTTATGCTTTCGTGGAATGGATCTAAATAACTCTATTCTTGACTTTTTAGGTGGTTTTTTCGTATCTTCACAGCTATAATTCAATAACCAAATAAACTCGCTATGAAAACTAATTTTATACTCTTATTGATCGCCGTTTTGTTTTTCTCAGCCTGTCAGGATTGTGAGCAACAAACCAACCGAAGGGATGATAAACTCGCTATCGAAAATTTATTAGAACAATATATCATTGCCAATGAGAAACAGGATTTTGGTCTGATCCAAAAAATCTGGGCTCCTGATACTGATATTATTCTTTATGGTACTGATAGTGATGACCGTCTCATGGGATGGATCAACATTAAAAATGCTGTTAAAGAGCAATTCGGACAGATTAGTGAAACCTATATAGCGGTTTCCGATCAATACATCAAAGTAAATTGTACCGGTAATACCGGATGGTTCGCCGAAACCCTAAATTATAATTTTATCTATAAAGGACAGGCCCGCACATATGATGGCTTGAGGTTTACAGGTGTTGTCCAAAAAATTGATGATCAGTGGCTTCTCGTTCAGGCCCACCTTTCTGTCCCGGCCTCTGTAGGCGTTGGAAAATAATTTGTTAACCCAATCAGAGTCAAAAATTATTCACTCCTAATAGCTTCAGCTTTTCAAAATTAGTCCACGTTCAATTCTCTTTCGCGACCAAAAAAATCCGCGTCCATCCCTTTCACGCGCCAGTCCCATCATAATAAATCATATTTATCTGCGTCTAAAATAATCCGCAATCAAAACAATCTGTGCCCATCTCTTTCACCCGTGTCATTCGTGTTCCAACCCCTCACGCGCCAGTCCCATCATAATAAATCATATTTATCTGCGTCTAAAATAATCCGCAACCAAAACAATCTGTGCCCATCTCTTTCACCC
>JBFHGX010000156.1:0-8947 GCA_041582875.1 Bacteroidales bacterium
ACGACCATGCAGTTCGTAAAAGTCGGCTAACGTGCTACCTTCGGCATACCATACTTTTTCCCAATTGGTTACCGGTTCGTACACCGAATCGCATAAAACAGTGATCATTTGACCTCTCAAAATAGGTTCAGAATCATAATTTATCATATAAACCAATGGATTACATCCCTCAGAGGCAGGAGACCACAATGTATCAAACATCTGAAAACGATCCTGACCGTCTTTCATGATTATATCGGACAAGACCTTTACAGAATCCATTCTAACAAAAATAGAATCACCTGAAGGAACTCCAAATTCAAGCACCAATGTATCCCATGGCTCCGGATCAAAACCGACACCCTGAGGTTGATAATAAAAGCTCAGATAAACTGAATCAGCCGGAGTAAGCTTCCGTTCAATGGAAAGCACGCTATCGAGCCGAATGGGCTGGGAAGTAAGCCTATCAGCAACAAGTGGAGGATACCATACGAGATCTTCGTAAACATTACCATACTCATCGATGGCATCAAGTGTTGCTACACCTTGATTTGGAGGCATATAAGAAAATGACTTGTTTACAAAAGCATCGCGATCAATCCACAGCGCGGCATTAGGATATACCATAGTTGTGGCGAAGTCATCAAAAAAAGGCAAATTAAGGGAGGGAGATTCCAGTGCTCTGCATTGGCAATCATTTTGATTTTGCTTCAACTTTTCGGCTTCAACCCTCACAGATTCATTGGTTTGCAAACCAACAACCACCTCTTGACCCCAAGCTAGGGAACTCATAAACAAAACAGCTATTCCTATGAAGTATTTAACGTTCATCTTCAATCAAATAATTTTTTAAAATAATCGTATCGTTCCGTAATGAGTCGATTTGAAACTGCTTTTTATACTCCTCGAAGTTAAAAAACTCATCTGAGCGGTACCATAAATTTACTTTTTCACCCATCACAAGCATTTGTACAGTAATTACAGGAGGATCGGTTTTAAAAACCCGTGAGTGAATCGGGTCGAAATTCTCCAAAAAATATTCCTGACCTACATTCAAAGAATTGTAGTGCAGCAAAGCATTCGCTTCGTGTTTGGTCAATCCTATCAGCATGGGCATAGGAACTTTGATTAACGCATCCCCTTTTCCCATAACCAGTGTAATTTGCGACCCAACAACGATTTCAGTTTCAGGTTCAATAGGTTCGTTGTCTACCAGTTGATCAATTACTGCATTTCGGGCAAAATATTCCACATACTCCAGGTCACCCACCACCAATCCTTTTGAGTCAAGTGTAACCAATGCCTGACGAAGGCTTAAATTTTTTAAATTCGGCATCATCACTTTCTCGGGAAGCTGAGCTACTATAGTAAGGTAGATATGTCTACCCATTTTAACCTTCGCTCCGGGAAGTGGGTTTTGCATAATTATAGTGCCCTTTTCCCGGTTTTTATCATACACCGAGTCAATCACTTTAAATGAAAAATAATCTTCGTAATCGTCACCTTTAACATCGTTTATAGATTGCCCGGTAAAATCAGGAACCAAATAAACATTTCCATGACGAGTAAACAGGTCAAGTGACATGAGAACCAGCCACATAAGAACACCTGCCAAACCGATAGCGATTAACAAATGAAGATAAAACTTTGGTTTCTTCAGAAAAATAAAAAAGCCCATCCCGAAATTATCTATTGAATTTTCACAAAACCCATATACCCATAAACTTCGTTCACAGGTTTTTATTGTTGAACTGGCAAAGGTAACAATAATTAGTGCTTGCATGAAAAGCGACCTCATTAAATAGTCATTTGCAAATCTCGTTAACAATTAAATTAGCACCAAATTAACTATCAAGTAGTTGGGTTTAACAAACGACGTAATTTTAAAGTCACAATAAAAAAACAACCCACCTTTTCAAGTTAATACCATTTCAATTGAATTGGCAACATACTGATTCATGTCTCTTACCTTTTAAAATACAAATTGCTTAATAATAATGAATACGAATTCCCTTTTAATACTTCAAAATCATCGCACTATTATGGCACAAAAAAAGTTGGGATATGCAAACCAAATCCAAAAAGCTTCTACCTTTGATGCCCGGTTAAAAAGATGTTAAAACACTGTTTCATGAAAAATATTGCCATTGTTTGCGGAGGGTATTCAGGTGAATACGCTATTTCGATCAGTAGTGCACAGGTTGTAGCCAACAATCTTGATAAGTCGCGTTATAGAAGTTTTCTTGTTGTGATTACTCGGGACCGATGGTATTATGAAAATCCGGATGGTGAAAAACTCGAGATAAACCGGCAGGATTTTTCACTGGCGCTTTCAGATGGATCCAAGGTAATTTTTGATGGAATTTTTAATGCGATACATGGTACGCCGGGTGAAGACGGCAAACTTCTTGGCTATTTTGACATGCTTAATCTCCCCTATACATCATGTAGTGCTGACGTTTCCGCATTGACCTTTAATAAATTCTTGTGCAACAAATTTATAGATGCCTACGGAATTAATCTTGCCAAATCGATGTCGTTTATTCAAGGAGAAACCATTGATCAGGAAGAAGTCATAAAATTGCTGGGGTTACCACTTTTTGTAAAACCCGCTTGCAGTGGATCGAGTGTTGGCATTTCGAAAGTCAAAACCGCCGAGGCTTTGTCCGCAGCCATTGACATGGCCTACAAGGAGGATCAACGCATTATCATCGAAGAGTTTTTAGATGGACGAGAAATGGCCTGTGGAGTAATCATGAAAAAAGACGAATTATTGGTATTCCCGCTCACGGAAATCATTAGCAAAAAAGAGTTTTTCGACTACGAAGCCAAGTACACCAAAGGAATGGCTGATGAAATTACGCCACCCCAAAACCTGGATCCTAGAGCAGAAATTGACATCAAAGCGCTCTCGGCCTTTTTATACAAACAACTGAATTGCAAAGGATTTATTCGGGTTGATTTCATGCTAACTGACCGAGGCATTTACTTTATTGAAATTAATACGGTTCCTGGAATATCTGACGCAAGTATTCTTCCACAACAAGCCAGGGCAATGGGTATGGAAATTGAAGAACTCTTCTCCATCGTTACTGATGCCATGTTTGAGTAAACAAACTAATGGTCGATTTGTTTCAGGAATTCAGTTAGGTGCGCTACAGCTCGTCCACGATGACTGATTGCATTTTTTTCGGCATCAGTCATTTCAGCAAACGTAGTCTCAAAACCAATGGGTTTAAACACCGGATCGTAACCAAAACCGCCAACACCCGTTTCCTCGGTCGTAATTTCACCTTCAACAACTCCCTCAAAAAAATATTCTTTACTATCCAGCATAAGTGAAACCACCGTCCGAAACCTAGCCCTTCTGTTTTCCTGCCCCTTCATCTCGTCTAAAAGCTTAACCACATTGTCATGGAAACTACACCCTTCGCCAGCATATCGCGCTGAATATACCCCTGGACGACCATCCAGAGCATTCACTTCAAGTCCGGTATCATCCGAAAAGCAATCAATATGGTACCTATTATAAATGGCATGTGACTTTTGGGATGCATTCTCCTCAAGAGTAAGTCCAGTTTCTGGAATATCTTCATTAAAATGAATGTCAGCCAGACTGAGCACAACAATTTTATCCTTAAGAATCTCGTTTATTTCTTTTAACTTGTGTTGATTGTTTGTAGCAAATACAATTTTCCTCATATCTCTTGTAGATGGTTATTTGGCAAAAGTAAACAGTTTTATGTTGATTAATTTTCTACTTTTGATTTTCAACAAAAAATACCGAGTCTGATATCAATCATTAAAATAAAAAATCCATGAAAATCGTTAGAACCTTACTATTGCTCACCAGCATTGTTTTTTTGGCGGGAGCCTGTAATTGTCCCGACTCAAAAGCAGATAGCTGGAGTGCAGATCAACAAACAGAATGGAAGTCGAAATGCATGACATTTATGACAGAAAAAGGAGTGGAACAAAAAAATGCCACAGATTTCTGCGACTGTATGTTCGAAAAAACTGCTGAGAAATACACTCCTGAAGAAGCCAACGACATTACAGCAGAGGAAGAAAAAGCACTTTGGAACGAATGCGATTACAATTGGTAAAAAAAATAACCATAAAAAAAACGAGCCCACTGGGCTCGTTTTTTTATGTAATACCTATATCAATTATGGCATTGGAATGGCTGGATAATCAGAAACAGCCACTTGAGGAATGTTGGCGCCATATTGTCCATTGATAGCATCAATAAAATAATTGGCTATTACCGCATTCCCTTGCGGAGTTAAGTGAATACCATCCAAAGAAAACAAGTTACCCGTTACAAATGCAGGAGAAAAAGTTATTCCATCAAATGTTAATCCTGTAGCGGAAACTTCTTTCATAATTGAATTTACATCAACAAAGGCAAGTCCTTTATCTACGGCTGCAGCCTTGATAATATCGTTAAAAGTTGTAGTGGCAGCATCAATCTTTTCAATTTCAGTTGTGGTCAAGATGTATTGGCTTGGAACCGGAACAGCGCTACCCCATGTAGCACATTTAATCGAATCCTGAGGCAAAGTAAGCAAAGCCAATTCATTCTCAGTCATCTGGCGAATTTGCAATTGAGCAGGCAACCCCAGTGCAGCCATATCAGCATCTTGAATAACCATTGGATTAGGTCCCAATTTAAATTCAATACGATAAGGCAGATTATAGGCTTCCATAGCTGCATTATAAGGACCATATGCAGTAGTCAACATATCTACCATCCATTGGCCATCTTCAGGAATATCGATAATGTTATAAGGAATGGTTGTAAAGAAAGCTGCAGAGGTTACACTTGGAATATTGGCTATAACACCCTTTGCATTTCCCAAAGTTAAATTTGTAACCAAAGCATTGTATGCAGCACCAAAAGTAGTTACACCTGTAATGCTATCACCTACTCCACCTGAAGTAGCATAGCCCAACACATCGTTATTTCCTATCCATAAAGAAAAGAAAGTTGGAGACATGGATAAGGCTTGCTCCAAAACTGAGATATCAGGATTGGTCGTTGAAGAAAATTTAGCAAAATAGGGGTTGGCTAAACCCAATGTCACATAAGCAGGGTTTCCATAACCATTGGCCAACAAATGAAACACTTTGGCACCTGGAACACCCACATTGTTTACTGCATAATCGATGTGATTGGTATATGAATCCAGCTGACCTGAATCAGAAACAGGACCTAAACTGGTAACACCTAAGCAATCTGTGCTAAATCCCAGTTTCAATTTTCCTGGTAACACACCAAATTCGCTAGTCACAGCAGGATAGACAAACTCACCACCTCCTACGGTAGTTAATTGTTGACCCAAAATATTAGCCCATCCGTACATTTGACTCGTTTTATACAGAGCTCCATCAGCATACCCAGCTGTAAGAGAATTACCTACAGCCACATAAGTAGTAAAATCGGCACCTCCATTACTGGGGGTAAAATCATCGACTTCAGGTTTACATGAAGCCAAGAATACAAACACCGCCAAATAAAAAATATATCTAATTTTCATGATTCTTTCTTTTTAAAATTAAAATTTATAGCTTACACCAATGCCAGGAATATAAGTGATGGCCTGGTAAGTTCCACTAAAATTATCAGGTATATATTCCTTTTCGGATTTTTGCCCAAATAACTGTAAAAATGACGCGTCGATGCTCAGTTTCTGGTTAGGCATAAAAGACAATCCTAATGTGTAAGCAAAAGTATTCAGACTAACTGTTTCTGGAGTAAAGTACATTTCATCGGTAGGTGACTGATCGTAATACATTCCCGCACGAAGATTAAATTTTTCGTTAAGCGCATATTGTGCTCCTATTCTAGGGATAAAAGTATCCTTATAATTACGTGGATTTGATGAGTTTAACAAAGCACCTTGTTCTTCAAATGTAAACTCAAGTTTCTCATATGTTCCCCACATGACCCAATCAAGTTCAAAAGCAAGCAACAACTTATCAGTTGCCTGATAGGCAATACTGAAATCAAGATTAGCTGGCAAAGGCAATTCTGCATCAAACTTATTAGAAGGAGGAATGGTTGTTGATAACGCACTAGGAATAGTAAATGTAGCGTCACCGCCTTCCATCTTCATCATAATCTTCGAACGATAATCGATTCCTAAAGAAAGCTTTTCTGTGGCTTTATAAAAAGCTCCGATATTAAAACCATAACTGGTGGTTGACCCGTTTAATTTTGCACTTGAATTGGCACCGTAATTTAACCCCTTGTTGATTTCCACATTACCAATGGCCATTATAAAGCCAGCTCCTATACCAAACTTGTCACTAAAATTGAATGAAATAGTTGGCTGAATAAATATAGCTGAAAGAGAAATATTCTGAATTAAAAGATTTCCAGCCCAATCGTCTGCCCATTTAGCAGTACTGCCATAAGGAGTATATACACCAACCCCAACAGTAATCATGTCGTTCACTTTACCGGCACCATACACATAAAAAGGAGTTGATACAGGATTTTCAGTTTGCCAATTGCTATTGGTTCCTGCTTTTTGAAAGTCAATATTTGCCATGACTCCACTGGCGCCGAGTTCAAAATGCAATCTGTCTTTCATCAGCGACAAAGCACCCGGATTATAGAATATAGAACTGGATCCCATGTTTAAAGAAGTCCCGACAAGTCCCATTCCATTCTGTTTGTTTCCCTGCAAGCGCACCTGATAGCCACCTGCAAATACTGTCATTGAAAGTAAAATTGATGACAGCAATAACAATGTAATCTTTCTCATACAAATTTGTTTAAAGTTATGCCGGGTAAAACTACAAAAATAATTTAACCGTTAACTTTTCACAATTAAAATAATTGCCAGTTAATTGTTTCTAACCCATTATTTTGCAGTATTTCGTTGGTTTTCGAAAAGTGTTTACAACCAAAAAAACCAGTATAGGCCGAAAGTGGAGAAGGATGAGCCGCCATTAAAACAAAATGTTTACGCGTATCTATCAGGCTCTTTTTTTGCTGAGCATGTTTACCCCAAAGCATAAAAACAATTCCTGCACGGTATTTTGAAATGACCTTTATTACCTCATCGGTAAAAGTCTCCCATCCTTTTCCAGCATGAGAAAATGCTTCAGATTTCCTAACGGTCAAAGTGGTGTTGAGCAACAACACCCCTTGTTTAGCCCAACCAGTCAAGCTGCCTGAGGTCGGTGGAAGAATGCCAAGATCTTCATTAAGCTCCTTATAAATATTCCTGAGTGAGGGAGGCAACTTTATTCCATCGGGAACAGAAAAACACAATCCCTCTGCCTGACCTTCACCATGATAAGGATCCTGACCCAAAATAACCACTTTTACACGAGCAAGTGGTGAATAATTAAAAGCTGCAAATATCTTATTTCCGGGTGGATAGATAATGTGACGCTGTTTTTCTTCCTTTAAAAATTGGGTCAAAGTACTAAAGTAAGGCTTATTGAACTCATCAAGAAGCGCCTCTTTCCAAGTTTCCTCTAATACAACCTTGATATTTGTCATATGAAATAATAATTGATGGTAATAATAAAACAACAAAAATGTTGTTATTTAATCAAATTCTGCTTTTCTTTGTCGAAAGCTAACTATGTTTATTCAGTAAAGTTATGAAAAAAATTATCGTCCTGATATCAACCGTTATACTTATCGCCTTATTCGCTAGTTCATGTAAATCATCCAACAAATGTGCAGCATATGGCGAGACTCAAAAGTATCAAAAAGAAACCAGATATTAGGTTTTTTCTGGTTTTGGCAAGCCTTTTGTTGATATTTGGTGACTTCATCAAATAGAATCTTATTAAATTATGTATTTACCGCGGAAAATATCGCTTACGATTGTACTTATATTTTCGGGTTTGTATATGATGGCGCAGTTTGATACTGAAGAAGTAGATACACTTGAAAATCTAATTCTGTATAACAAACAAACCACGTATGGAATCACAGCACATAATTTGGGACTTGGTGTGAATTATAGAACAGGGAAACGGCTCTCCATTTTCAGAACAAGGATGCTAGAGCTGGAATTTGTGAGCATGAAGTCATACAAACAGATAAAACTCGTCAACTCATACTATGCCAATGCCCGTCGCTATGTTTATGGTAAGAGCAATGATGCTTTCTTTTTACGTGCTGGGGTAATTTGGAAAAAACTACTTAACAGAAAACCTTATTGGGGAGGAGTGGAAGTACGATTTATTTATGGAGGAGGCTTTGCACTCGGAATAGCTAAACCTTACTATTTATATGTAATCGAGGATCTTTCAGGAACTGGAACCAATGGAGTTTTGGTGATGGAGAAATACGATCCGGAACAGCACACCAATTCAATTATTTATGGAAAAGCTCCTTTTTCCAAAGGGTTAGACGAAATATCATTGCACCCTGGAGTCTATTTTAAAAGTGGGCTGAATTTTGAATTTGGCGTGCGTAGTACTTCAATAAAATCGTTGGAGATCGGGGCATGTGTAGACATCCTGCCCACAGGCTTAACCATTATGGCGTCGCAGGGAGATCAATTTGCATTTCCTGGAATTTACCTCAGTTTTAGCTTTGGGAAGAGATACAACAAATACTAATTTCCGGTGAACAGAAAGTCATCTGGAATGGCTTCTTTACTCCGTTAAACTTTTGAAACAGTACAGAACTATAAGGCAAACAGTCAAGCCACCTAGATTTTCAGTAAAACTACTTACTTGAACTTGGTTGCAAATTCTGAGTAGTATTTATAAACACAACACTTTAAGCACAAATTTTTTCTCAAAGAACTAACCCGACCGTACCAAATAAACCACAAGACATGTTTATAATTAGTGCCCGCAAGAAAACCATGATGTTTTCCCGGTGAGTTAGTAAAACGCAATCTGAATAAGCTGGATATTTTTTGGGTAATTGATCAATTTTACTTTTGGGGTATTTCTCAGCCTTATTTTCCACTTTTAAATGGCAAAA
>JBFHGX010000157.1:0-8830 GCA_041582875.1 Bacteroidales bacterium
ATGCAGGTGGAATGAGCAGGGCGGAGAAGTGAACGGGTTTTGTGGAGGATGTTGTTTTCAGGATTTCATTAGAAGTCTCTGGGTTGTATTTAGGGGCGGGAAGGCTTGCGCGAGCTATTTAACATAACGACCGCTTATAGACCGCAATACATAAAAGTAAAAAATCAGATAAAAGGTATTGCTGCTATAACTATGCGTTATGTTATTTAGCGGGGGTGTGTTGTTTTATTTCTGGCACAAACGAAGTGGTGGAGGTGGTTGGAACGGAGTGGTCTTTTTGCTTGATAGCGTTGGCTTGCGCTTTGCTTTCACGAAGGATTGAGTGAAGTAATGGGCAATTGTGTGGTGGCCTTGCAAAAAGTGTGACAGAAATAAACAACGAAGGGAAGGGTGTTGGGAAGGTTATCTTGGTAATGTTGCTGACTTTTTGATCAGAATATGATCGTGAATATAAGTGAATGGATGGCTATTTTGTTGGCCTGTGTAGAAAGTTACTGCTGCACTCAAAGGAGTACGAGTATGGGGGTTAGTATGGCCCAAGAAACATAGAGTTCTTTTTCTCATTTCTTATTGCTAAGGCATCAAATATTATTTCTAACTTGCGCTCTTTATTTTTAACCTAATGAAAAAAGAAGCCCAAGCAAGGATTAAAATCAATAAGTTACTTGAAGAAGCAGGTTGGCGGTTTTTTAATGATGAATACGGGAAAGCTAACATTGTACTTGAAGGTGGTATTACCCTCACCCGGGAATACATGGATGAGTTTGGGGATGATTTTGAAAAAACGAAAAAAGGCTATATCGACTATTTGCTTATTAGCCATGATGGATTCCCAATCGCTGTAATAGAGGCAAAGAGAGAGAGCATTCATCCGTTAAATGCAAAGGAACAGGCTCGTAAATATGCTAAAGCAGAAGGTATTAAGTATATTATTCTCAGCAATGGGAACCTTCACTATTTGTGGAACCTCGAAGAGGGTAACCCGCAAATTATTAGTAGATTTCCTTCGCCGGATTCATTTACTGCTTTTGAATCTTTTCAACCCGACAAGAATAAGTTGATTAACGATGTAGTTGAAAACGACTATATTGCACTTACACAGGTTCCTAACTATGACAAAAGTCCGGATTATGTAAACGAGCTTACACGCCCCCTGTTTATTGAGAGAACCGGCCTTCGTTTTCTGCGGTATTACCAAACGAATGCGGTGAAGGCCATACAAAAGGCAGTGTTGGCAGGAGAAAACCGTTTCCTATTTGAAATGGCCACCGGGACAGGCAAAACCATGACCTCAGCAGCTATTATTAAGCTGTTTTTACGAACAGGAAATGCCAGGCGTGTTTTGTTTTTGGTCGATCGTCTTGAATTGGAAGAACAGGCATATAGAAATTTCAAGAATTATCTGAAGCATGATTTCCAAACGGTGATCTTTAAATACAACCGAGATGAATGGCGAAAGGCAGAAATCGTGGTGTCCACAGTTCAAACTTTACAGATCAATGACAAGTACCTGAACATCTTTAACCCTACTGATTTTGACCTAATTATTTCCGATGAAGCCCACCGCTCCATTGGCGGTAATGCCCGTGCGGTGTTTGAATATTTCCATGGCTATAAATTGGGTTTAACGGCTACACCAAAGGATTATCTGAAAGGTGTTGAGGCGACCGAAGAAGATTTTGTTCATCCACGCGAAATGGAAATTCGCCTGTTGAAAGATACCTACCTCACCTTTGGTTGCGAGGATGGGAATCCCACTTTTCGTTATTCCCTTCTAGACGGAGTGCGTGATGAATACTTGGTTAATCCTACAACAGTTGATGCCAGAACCGATATTACGACCCAACTTTTGAGTGATAAAGGATACGATGTAGTGACAACCGATGTGGATGGCAAGGAAGAAACCCAGACTTTTGTTCACCGTGATTTTGAAAAGAAATTTTTCTCAGCAAAAACCAACCAGGCTTTCGCACTGGCATTTATGGATCATGCCATAAATGATCCCATTACAGGGGAATTGGGTAAGTCGCTTTTGTTTTGCGTCAGTCAGAATCATGCACGAAAGATCACTGAAATATTGAACCAATTAGCCGAAGAGCGTTTTCCGGGCATGTATAATTCTGATTTCGCTGTACAAGTAACCTCACTGGTTGCTGATGCACAGCAAATGACCATCAATTTCACCAACAACAACCTGAACGGGCATTCGCGTTGGCTCGAAGGCTATCGTACCAGTAAAACCAGGGTTTGTGTTACGGTTGGCATGATGACCACAGGTTATGATTGTCAGGATTTACTCAATATTGGTTTATTACGTCCCATTTTTTCGCCCACCGACTTTATTCAAATGAAAGGCAGGGGAACACGTACTTTTATCTTTGAATTTAAACAAAAGGATGAATGGGGCAAAGAATTGGCAGTACAAAAGAAAAAGGAAACCTTTAAACTCTTCGATTTCTTTGCCAACTGTGAATATTTTGAAGAGAAATTCGATTATCAGGAAAAAATAAAAGTAGTAGTACCACTAGGTAAAGGCGGTGGTGGCGGTGGTGGAGCTAAACCCAAGTCATACATCGAAAATTTGCCCGACCCCATTCAATTGTTCACCGAAACTTTTATTGGCCCTGATGGTATGCGTATCGATCGTGAGATGTATGGAAGTAACTTTGAATCACGAATCCGCAAAGATGAATATATACGTACCGAAATGGAGGCTGGCAATTGGGATCAGGTGATTCATTATGTGCGCACCAAGATATTCGATCAACCAGAGGAAGGATATACGCTTGAAAAACTTCAGCAGGCCTATAAAGTTGACCGTAAGATTAGCGTACGTGAAATTATTGAGAAGGTGTTTGGTATCATCCCCAAATTCAAATCAAAAGATGAATTACTGGAGACTGAGTTCCAGAAATTTGTTTCCATCTATCCACCTACAGGAAATGAAAATGTCAGTGCTTTGCGATTGTTTTTTAAAGCCTATGTGGTTGATAGCAAAGTAAAGGAAATAGTGGTGAAAAAGAAATTTCAGGAGTTTTACAACCTGCCTTCCATCAGCATGGAAGATTATAAATCAGTACCTCCCAAATACCGCAGTCTGATACCCGAGTATGTGGATCGGTATATTCCAAGGGATAAATTTGTTGCATAATAGAGAGAGATAATAAATGTTAGATAGCATAACAAAAAAACGTATTGACGATTGCCGCGATATCCTGGTGGGAAAAGTACCTGACCCCAAATCGCAAATAGAGCAGATTACCATTGCACTGATCTACAAGTTTATGGACGACATGGACATGGAAGCGGTCGAGCTGGGTGGTGTGCGCGAATTTTTTTCAGGAGAATATGAGCGCTTTGCCTGGCGTAATTTGTTCGATAGCGGCCTGAGTGGCATCGACCGGGTGAAATTGTATGATGAAGCCGTGGAGCGCATGGAGATAAACCCCTACATTCCACCCTTGTTTCGCAATATTTTCAAGAACGCCTATTTGCCCTACCGTGATCCGGAAACCCTACGCGATTTTCTGAAATATATTAACGATTTTACCTACGACCACAGTGAAAAACTGGGTGATGCCTTTGAATACCTGTTGTCGATTTTGGGCAGCCAGGGCGATGCAGGACAATTCCGCACGCCTCGGCACATCATCGACTTTATGGCTTCGATGATGGAACCCACTAAAACAGAAACCATTCTTGACCCTGCCTGTGGCACGGCAGGTTTCTTGATTTCGGCTTTTAAACACATCCTGAAAGCCAACTCGGGTAATTTTGACCCCGAAACCGACAAACATGCCTTTGAACAACACGGCGTTAAGCTGGATGAACTCACGGTGAATGGCAAGCATTACAAAGGCGATTTGTTGACCCCCGACGAGCGCAACCGCATGACCACTCAAATAAAAGGGTACGATATTTCTCCTGATATGGTACGGCTCTCGCTGGTGAACTTATATTTTCATGGCTTTAAGGAACCACACATATACGAGTACGACACCCTGACCAGCGAAGACCGCTGGAACGAATACTATGATGTGATCCTGGCCAATCCACCTTTTATGTCACCAAAGGGCGGCATCAGGCCACACAAGCGTTTCTCGGTGCAATCAAAGCGCAGCGAAGTATTATTTGTGGATTATATGGCTGAGCACCTTACCGCCAACGGACGGGCGGCTATCATTGTACCCGAAGGCGTTATCTTTCAAAGTGGCACGGCCTACAAAAGTTTGCGCAAGATGCTGGTGGACGAGCATTTTCTGGTGGGCGTTATCTCCTTGCCGGCTGGCATGTTTAACCCTTACAGTGGGGTAAAGACTTCCATACTTTGGTTGGACAAAACCCTGGCACGTAAAACAAACAACATCCTGTTTGTGAAAATTGAAAACGACGGTTTTGATTTGGGTGCCCAGCGCCGACCCATCAAGCAAAACGACCTGCCGGATGCTTTTAAAAAGATAACTGCTTATAAAAACGCTTTACGAAACGGAGAACCCATTGACTTTACAGACGATTCCATGGTAAGTGTGGTTTCAAAAAAGGAGATTGAGGGCACTGGGGATTATAATTTGGGTGGAGAGAGGTACAAAAAACTTATTAAGATAAGTTCTGACTATCCGTTCGTTAAGTTGTCTGATGTATGTGAAATTAATCCAGAAAGCATTGATCCTACTAATTTGAAAGATGATGAATTTGTATATGTTGATATTTCCTCAGTAGAAAATGGTACAGGCAAGATAGATTACAGCAATATTATAAAAAGTAATAATGCTCCTTCTCGGGCAAGGAGGCTAGTTAAGCAACATGACGTTCTCCTATCAACAGTTAGACCTAATCTTAAAGCATTTGGATTTATTGAAAATCCTCCGTTGAATACAATTTCTTCAACTGGTTTTGCTGTATTGCGAACCAAGGAGATGCTTAATTCTAAATTTTTATTTTACAACCTATTCACAAGTGGTATTATTGACCAGATGACTTCCGTGATGGGAAAAGGAGCATATCCCAGTATTAATCAGTCAGACGTATCTTCTCTAAAAATCCCCATACCCCCGCTTTCCATACAGGAGGAGATTGTGTTCGAGATTGAGAGTTACCAGCAGATTATTGATGGTGCACGGCAGGTGGTAAATAACTACAAACCCCGCATTGATATTGACCCGGATTGGGAGATGGTGGAGTTGGGAGAGGTTTGTAATATAACTTCAAGTAAAAGAATCTTTAAGGAAGAATATGTTGAGTCAGGAGTTCCATTTTATCGCACAAAGGAAATCGTTGAGCTTTCAAATGGGCTGAATCCCTCACTTGAACTATTTATTCCCAATGAAAGATACCAAGAGATAAAAGAGAATTTTGACATTCCAAAACAAGGAGACATTCTCGTCTCTGCAGTTGGTACTCTTGGTGTATCATGGATTGTGAATCATGAAAATCCATTCTATTTTAAAGATGGTAATCTTGTTTGGATAAAAGACATAAAGAATGATGCAAACCCTGTATATATTAAACAGGTTTTGGATGTTTTCATTCCCAAACAAATTCATGTTCTATCTGCTGGGGCAGCTTATAAAGCATTGACGATTGTGAAATTGAAGCAACTCCAAATTCCACTTCCAGATTCGGATACCCAACGTCAAATCGTTGCTAAAATCGAAAAAGAACAGGCGCTGGTAAATGCCAACAAGCAGTTGATTGAGTTGTTTGAGCAGCGGATAAAGGATCGGATGGCGAAGGTTTGGGGGGAGTAAGGTCATGTTATAATAGTTTGTTAAGATGAATAAAGTTAGAGAGGTTCCAGAGATTCTGTATAAATACAGGGATTGGGATAATGAAAATCATAAAAGAATTTTATATGATTTTGAAATTTATTTGCCTTCACCTAAAAAATTTAATGACCCTTACGAAGCCTCAATACCATTTGAATATGACGAAGAGGAACTGAAGCCTGACAAAATATTCATTAAATTAATTAATATGGCTAAGCAACGGCATCCAGATTGGGATGATGCCAGGATACATGAACTAGCGTACCAAGGACAGGTGAAAGGATTAGTATTTGATGAATCACATAAACAGCGGCAACATGAGGAATATAAAAGAGAAATAGAAAATACCTTTGGGATCTTTACCCTAACAACCAAGAAGAATAATTTTTTGATGTGGTCGCATTATGCAAATTCACATAAAGGGTTTTGCATCGGGTTTGACTCAATGATGCTTTTTAAGACAGTTAAGGGGGGATTGGTTCCTGTTGACTATAGAGATGATCTACCCAAATTTTTATTTGATGAAGATATTACTGAATTTTCCAGAAAGCAACTAGCAACTAAATCTAATGTCTGGGAGTATGAGGATGAATATCGACTTATAAAGCACCTTGCTGCCAATAAAAAATTCTATTTGGACAAATCTTGTATTAAAGAGCTTGTTCTCGGAGTGAAAATGGATGTTAAAATCAAATTTGAGTTAATTGAATATGTGAAAACGAATATTCCTCATTGTACGGTTTATGATACTGAATTGAATAAAGATTTTTTTAGGGTTGACTTGAAAAAGATATTGTAATAGGAATGGGATAAATACGGTGCTTGTACTTTTATTTAGAATCGCACCTTGATTTTTTTGTAATGAATATTAAGATTAATACGAAAAAAGGCATTGAATACACTTTGTTTTCAGATGAAAGTCATATTACAGCATCACGATACAGAAGTATTGCTTGCCTGACCTTTCCAACTGAACATAGGACAGAAATTGAGCAAGCGGTCGCCTTTATTTTAGCATCTTCAAATATTAGTGAATTGAAATGGCATAAACTTGCAAGCGCCAAGCATAGATTGGGTTGTATCAAAATAGTTGATTTCATTGTTGACAATATTAATAGATATTCTATTCGTTTGGACATTATAATATGGGACACTTATGATAGTAGGCATAGTATAAAAAACAGAAATGATTCAGCAAATTTCGCTAGGATGTATTTTCATTTGCTTAAGTTTGTAATGAAAAACAGAGAAGTGAATTCAAGGTGGAATATATATGCCGATGAAAATACTATTATGGATTGGGGCACTCTCAAGGAAAGTTTAAAAAGTGTTGGCGACTTGACTAAGGTAATATATTATCCCTTAGAGGACTTGAGTTTAATCTCGCGGAACTATGATATAATTGACTTCGAAGATTTAAACTCAAAAGAGCATCAACTCATTCAAATTAGTGATCTATTCTCAGGAATGGCAGTTTATTCAATTAATTCATTTAGAAAATATTTGCAATGGATTGAGGAAAAATCACCCCAATTGCAATTTTTTGACAACAGCGAAAATTTCATGTTGTCTAATTCTGATAAAGAACGGCTTACTTGTTTAAAACATTTTATTAATAAATGTCAAAATCAAAAATTGGGAGTAAGTATAAAGACGAAAAAAAGACTTTGGACGCCTAAACCGACTAATCCGATTAATTTTTGGTCATATGAGCCGCAGAATGAACTTGACAAAGCGCCCACAAAGTGTAATTAAAATATATACAATGGATTTACGCTCAAAAATTGAATTAATAAATGAATCTATAGAAGAATACTTTTGTGAAAATAAACACCATGAAGAATGCAAACCCAAGAATTTGATGGCATGTTTAATTTCAAAAGGGGTATTCAATTCAGATCACCGCGAAGGGATACCACTTAGGGATTTGTTGCGGGAATTAGATAAAGAAGGCGTTGTATTTAGGCTAATTCCATCACTAAGGGCAGAGCGAAAAACTAAGAACACTTATTGGTTTTTTATGAACCCCAAGGCAACGAATGATGAGTACAAGGTCTATTTTTCAAAGCAAACTAAAGATTACCTTCCGGAGTTTTACGAACAGATCACTGCTATACTAACGGAAAACAATATTGAATTTGATTTTTTAAAGAGCACCAAAGATTATTATTGCCGGGATTATATGCCTGTTCAAGTTGCTAAAAACGAGTTTGTTCAATTCGTTTTTAATCCAATTTCATATTTTGATAAAAAGGACTTTGCTTACATTGCAAATCCTGTAAGAATCCAACTTGATAATAATTTGATACAGCCCGTATATTCACGACTTATACTTGATGGTGGCAATGTGGTAAAAGGCAAGGGCAAAGCCATCATCACCGATAAGGTATTTACAGATAATCGCTATCAAATGAAGGATAGTGAGATCCTTGATGAACTTGAGCGATTATTAGGTGTTGAAGTTATTATTATACCGGCCTTAAAGGAGGATAAAACTGGCCATGCCGATGGCATGATTCGGTTTATTAATGAGAATACTGTATTAATCAATGAGCTTGGTTTTGAGGGAGATGAACAGTGGGAAAAAGATTTTTTAACTGTCCTAAAGGAACATCAGCTTGAATATAAGGAGCTTCCTGTTTTTGATTCTGGTAATCATGATGCAATAGGAATATACATCAATTACTTGCATTTAGGTAATTTGATAATTGTACCTATTTTTGATCATCCAAATAAAAACAATCTTGCACTTGAAAAGATGAAGGAATATTTTCCAAATCATAAAATTGAACGGATAAATGCAACTGAGTTGGCAAAAAATGGTGGTGTCTTAAATTGTGCATCCTGGGATGTTGTACTATAAGATGCATATTTTAATATGAGTCAATGATTGAAATGAATCGAGTGTCGCTTAAATATTGTGATAAGATCAGGGCATTTCAACACAAGTTGCGAGTGAAATTTGATGTCATTATAAAGGGTTGAATATGAATCTACCATATAAAGAAGTTATTTCAATCGTTAAAAAGTATCATACCGATGGGCATAGTCCCTATTTGGTGATA
>JBFHGX010000158.1:0-8597 GCA_041582875.1 Bacteroidales bacterium
CCTTTGTTGTATAACGAAACTACAGCTATGGGTTCTCCGTTGAGTCTATATTCCCACCCAATTAGCGTTTGTAACATTTTGGGGATTTTTTTTCCTTCCAATTCAGTGATACCAAACAATTCAATCATGGGTTCATTTCCTTTCCGGATGAAACCTTTGGAGGACTCAGTATCTGGTTTTGAGTCTGGATCAAGGATAATAAACTCCCAAGGTACTGAATCGTTGATTAATTGAATACTGCCCGTAAAGCAGTTTTTAAAATCCATTCCTACAGCAAACAAGTTTTTAATGATCTCGATATCAGCTTTTGATAACTCTCCCAAACAAGACACTTCGGCTTCTGCACTATTTGGGCCAAACTGGGTAAAGCTAAACTTCTGGCTCGACTTGCTCACACTTTTAGCTCCTGAAGTGAAGGTGGAGTTTTTTGTCCAACCTTTTTTAATTTTTGACGTAGTATAATCACCAAAAGTGATCACCTGATTGAATTGCTTTCCATAACGACCTTTTACAGGAAGTATGTCGGAACTGTCTTTTAGATTTTGGGGCAGTTTTACGTCCTGTGCCCTACTTGAAAGCACGCCGACAAAAAGCACAAAACTTAAGGTAATGAATAATTTCGTTTTCATGGGGTTAAATTTATTGCGCTAATTTAATTAATTTAGCATTCAAACAAGAACAATCCTGCTTCGTTTAAACCATCCAATGCCACCGGATAGCCCAGGTTAAAAGTAGATTTAGCTTATTTTTCATGGGCAAAGGATTTAGATTGATGAATAAGTAAGATAATCATTGTTTTTATGTGAATGAGATAAAAAAACAATCCGATATTTAGAAAGACCAAGAGTTTCGAAATAGTTATAGTGTATGCATTTGATGGTTTTACTATAGCAGTTGGTGAGTAATCCCTATGTTCTTCAATTTTGTATACAGATACCAAATGCTACCTCAAAACAAGCTTGGAGGAGTATGACCCACAGATCCCTCGACTATCGCTCTGGATCGGCTTGAAACCTAGCGGAAAACTTTGTAATTCCAGTTCACTTCATTTCTGAAATCACTGGCTCACTCTTTTACCCCTTTGGTATGGTAAAATGAAACTTACTCCCTCTGTCATTAGGGCTACCATCGGTTTTGCTTTCAGCCCATATGGTACCTCCGTGTTTTTCGACAAACTCTTTACAAAGTAAGAGACCTAACCCGGTTCCCTTTTCGTTTTCAGTACCTGCGGTCGATTTACTTGCTTCAATTAAAAAAAGTTGAGGTAGCAATTCAGAAGGGATTCCCACCCCATTATCTGCAATACAAACTTCAACAAACTCACTATTCTCGGTTTGATAAGCATCAATTTTAATTAACCCACCTTTGTGGGTGAACTTAACCGCATTGTTATACAAGTTGCCAATTACTGTTTGGATGGTGAATTTATCAACAAAAACGCTTAGATTACTAGGAATAGTAACTTCAGTGGTAATCAGCTTATTTTCAGCACCGGGTGAATACACAACGATAGATTCAGTAACCAACTCATGTAAATTTACTGACTCATTTATCATCCTTACTTTATTGCTTTGGGCATTGGCCCAAAGCAATAAGTTTTCCAGCAAATTGAATGCACTTTTTGCTGCATCATTAATGTCACGAATCAATTCTTTTTTTTCTATTTCATCGTAATGATCGTATTGCAGTCGGAGTAATTCACCAAATCCCAGTATCACGTTAAACGGACTCTTCAGATCATGGGCTACTATGGAGAAAAATTTATCCTTAGTCGCATTAAGATCTTTCAGATTGCGTTCCGACTGAATAATTCTTTCTCTGGCATTTTTCTGATCAGTAATATCAAACGCATGATAAATTACTCTATATTCTGATTTCCAAGATATTCGAGCTGAAAACCAGATATCCCGACCCTCAATTTGAAGTGGATACTCAAATTCAACTAATTTTGTTGACTTCAGACACTCCAGTATTTTTTGATGAAAAAGTCGTGCCATCTCAGGAGGGAAAACTTCAAATACGGTTTTATTGAGCAATTGTTCTCTCGGCCTTACCAGTAAAGCGGCATTTACAGGTGGTATTTTCTTGTACCTGCCTTCATGATCAAACTCGATAATTAGGCTATTCATCGATTTAAAAATTGCATTCAGTTCCTGTTCATTCTTGCGAATTTTCACCATTGAATTACTGAAAAGCCAAATTAAAATACTAATAATGAATGAGCTACTAATCAGCAAAACCAACAATACATTGTCCTGATTATAATATGATGACCAGCCAATTTCGGGAACTGCCGCCAATACCCAACTGCCATCAGGAAGATCAATATTTACAGTTACCGGGTTCTGGTCAAACACATCGGGATCACCCCACCAAATGGCGCCTTTATTTCCCTGCCCATTAAATCCTCTTAATGCAAACTTGAAACCGGATTCAAGTGTCTGTAAAGAAGCTTGTTCAAGAAGCCGATCCTGATATATTACAATATCCGTAACACCCCAAAATGTTTCTTCCTGGCGGGTAATTTTGTCAAATATTGGGGTATAACTAATGAAAGCGATTCCACCTTCCACCAATTCTACTGGTCCGGCGATAAAAGTTTTGTGTGTTTCAATTGTTTTCTCCACAATTTCACGGCGCTCCGGATGGCTAAGCAAATCCAACCCAATGGCAGCCTCGTGTCCCTTTTCAGGATAAATGGCGCTTATCACACAATTTCTTGACAACGACATGGTACTGATGATACTATCTTCATGGATTAATTCTTCAGTAAGCTGACTAAACTCCAGATTTGTTATTTGAGGATTTTGAGATACAAAAGCAGCCAGACTTCGTGTATAATAGATCCTTGAATACAGGGTTTTCTCCAAATTCGTTTTTTTTGTCATTAGAATTTGATAAAGCCTGGTTTTCAAATCCTTTTCCCAAATATCTTTTTGATAATTCAGGTAACTGAGTGTACCAAAGACCAAAATAAAAAAAGAAACCATTGCAATAAACAAAGGGGTTAACTGCTTTAAAAACCGTATGATGGTTGAATTATTCATTGAATACTGAATTTTACATATAATACCTAAGGGCAAGAAGAAGTTTATAATTGTTGTCCTCAAAATCGTATAGAGGGGCAGCCATCAGACCTAGTGAAATAGCATTGACTTTGTATTCATAGACAGGTCCCGTACCATAATATCGCTTGGTCAAAACACCCAATGATTGATTGTTAAGGTACTGATAACCAACTTCAATATGATACCAAAATCCTGATCCTCCGTATTCATAAATCTGAAGAAAACGAAAATTATCTTTTAATACATGAATTCTGACATTAAATCGATAAGGATTTTTATTTACCTCCATACCAGCCCCCACACTCAACAATAGCCAGTCAACAGGCTTATAAATAACACCCCCATAGGCTTGTCCCCAATGCTCATTGGCCAATGCAAAATAATAAGCCCCAACCTTTGCTTGTGGATTGATTTTATTGGAATAAATATTAATCTGAGGTTTGAAAAAATGTTCGGTATTAATATTGGATCGGTTTTCCAAATCAAAGAATCCAAAACTCTGTGATTGAGATGACAGAGAAAGTACTATGAAGTACAATAGTGCTAAGCATTTTAATCTCAATATTTTACTTTTCATGGATGATTGTATCTCTTAGCAATGGGTTTAAACATTTTCAACCTGATAGAAATTCTGTAGAAGATTAAATTTTACAAACGGTCAACACGATCATGAAATCGTAAAATACAGAAAGCACTTCTGTTGAACTTCTATACAAATATAATACTATTTGCATACGAAAGTAGTTCAGTAACTGATTTGAACCACCAAATGGATCATTGAGCTATTTTTGTTAATTATTGGTTAACAGTGCCATACAATTTGATGACAGTGCCTCAATTATTCCTATTTTAGCCGCCTCTGATTGAATCAAATGACATTCCGAATAATTACTTTTAATTGCTTAAAATGAAAATAAATCCAGTTACAACACTCCTCATCTTCTCATTACTATTTTCAAATATAGTTTCAGCGCAAGTTTTTGGTGATAAAAAACCTGGCGACTTTGGTAAACTTCAAAAGCCTTTAACGATTCCCAGTTTGGCTCAGCAGATGCTAGATGGTACGTTCATAGGAATTGATGCCAACGAATCCCCCAAATTAGGTCCACCTAAAAGACGGGGAGCCAACATCACTGTCCCAGGTAAAGGATTGCCTCATGGCAATGATGCCCTCGTGCAAAATCAATTGAAGTCGAGCAAACGTGATGGAAAAGAACCTATGTTGGTTTTTGATGCCAATACCGCCATTTATACCCCCTCAGACCCTACCGGAGCTGTCGGTCCTAACCACTTTATTGGTGCATGGAACGTAGGATTTCGAATTTTCGATAAAGAGGGCAATCCGCTCACAGAACCAGCTTCATTAAGCACATTATTCCCTGGAAATAATGCCGGCGACCCCATCGTTTTTTATGACGCTGAAGCAGATCGATTCGTTATTACAGAATTCGATCATTCACCCAACGGATTTAATGTGGCTGTTTGTCAAGGTCCTGATCCGGTGAACGATGGATGGTACATTTATACTACCGGGTTTGGAACAGGTCAGTTTCCTGATTACACCAAGTTTTCTGTATGGTCGGATGGTTACTATGTTACTGCCAACATTGGCGGAAGTAACAAGGTTTTTGTAGTTGAACGAGAAGAAATGCTACAAGGAAATGATGCGCAATTTGTTGCTTTTCCATTACCCGGAATAGCAACTTCAGGGTTTTACAGCCCACAGTTTTTTAATGTGACCAACAATGACTTACCTCCTGCAGGAGGAGCTACAGTAGTTTATTTGCAGGATGATGCCTGGAGTGGAATCGCTACCGACCATCTGAAGTTATGGACGGTAAATGTCGATTGGACAGATCTGGCCAACTCTGCCATTTCAGATCCCGTTGAAATACCCACCACACCATTTATTTCTGTTTTTGATGGAGGTGCCTTTAACAACGTTCCACAACCCAGTGGTCCTGATCAGGATGTATTACAGGCTACCATTATGAATCAGGCACAATATCGCCGTTTTCCAGGATACAATTCAGCTATTTTTAACTTTGTGGTTGATACAGATGGATCCTCGGCTGAATTGGCCGGAATCAGGTGGTTTGAATTGCGCCAGGATGCGGATGGCGAACCATGGACTATCTATCAGGAAGGTACCTACCTTTCACCTTACAACGACAAACATGCCTTTTCGGGAAGTATGGCGATGGACGGACAAGGAAACATCGGTATGGGATATACTACGGTAAGTTCTCAGGAAAAAATCGCCATTTATTACACCGGGCGATATGCCTCCGATCCTTTGGGGCAAATGACAATTGATGAAACACTTATTGCACAAAGTACCTCCAACAATCCTTCCACGCGACTGGCCGATTATGTGCAATTGTCGCTCGATCCGGCCAACGATAAAACCTTTTGGCATATTGCTGAATATTTTAAAAACAACCAACGGACTGATGTGGTGGGCGTGTTTCAAATTGCTTCTAACTTCGCACAGGATATCGGGGTCATCAGCATTGACGAGCCTGTGGATGGCGCTTTAAGTGATGCAACACCGATTACTGTTACCATCTTTAACTATGGCGAAGACGAACAAGTTTATATGCCTGTTAGTTATCAGGTTAACGGAGGAAATGTGGTGAGCGAAGTAACTTCAGGAATTGTCCCTACCGGAACCTCCTTTCAGTATACCTTTTTCGAAACAGCTGACATGAGCGAGGAAGGTGCTTCATACGAAATTGTAGCCTTTACGGATTTGGTAAATGATGAGTTCCGTGACAATGACACCATTACAAAAAGTGTTGTCCATCTGTTTGCCAACGATATTGGGGTTACGGCCATTGCAGCGCCCGTTTCAGGAAGCGGATTAACCCCCGAAGAAGAAATTACCGTTACCCTTCATAATTTTGGAACAGCTGAACAATCGGGGTTTGATGTTAGTTACGTACTGAACGACATGACGGTGACTGAACAGGTTGCCGGACCATTGACAAATGAAGAACCATTGGATTACACCTTCTCTCAAACAGGAGATATGCTAGCATTGGGAACTTATCAACTCACAGCCTTCACTTCCCTTACGGGAGATGCTGACCTTGAAAACGATACCACAACAGCAGAAGTCATCAACACATTGTGTCAGCCAGAATCCTATTGCTTTAGCGGTTCAGGCATATTCAGTTTTCAGTTAGGAACTATTGAAAATGTTACTGAATGCTCGGCCAAAGGTTATGGCGATTATACCAACTTATCTACTGAACTGGAAAACAACAGCGTAAACGATCTAACCATGGTATCCTATTATGGAAGCCAATATGTTAAAGTTTGGATTGACTTCAACGACAATTTTGTTTTTGAGGCTGACGAAGTAGTAGTGGATAATTATGAAATGGCTCCCGGCATGACCAGTGGCTATTACGAAGAAACCATGCCCCTTACCATTCCTAATGGCGTACCATTGGGAGAGCACATTTTGCGGGCCAAGACCAACCGCGACAGTCCGGTTCCTGATGAAGCATGTCAGGGAACACCTTTGGGGGAAACAGAAGATTATACTGTCAACATCGTTCTCCACATTGGCATTGACGATACTCCGCTAAACAATAGTGAGTTAATCATTAAAACTTTAGGAGAAAATCTATATGAAATTTCGATGGAAAGCTCTTCTTACAACGAAACCCTCATCATCAATTTGCACAATGTAATGGGACAGAAACTGGTTGAAAACCGCGTGGAAAATGTGAATGGAAAATATGTGTATCGCCTTGATTTATCCTATGCACAACCTGGTGCTTATATCATTCGTCTGGGATCAGCTAAATTTGGTAAAGTAAAGAAAATATTGGTTAAATAAATCGATTCATGCTCTGTCTTGTCCGTGTTTGAAACACGGACTTAATCTCATTTCTTTACCATTATTTTTAATTCACCATTATTGTGTAATCGCATTATAAATGCTGATATAAATACCTCCGCGTTACAAACAAGGAGTATGGCAGATTACCAAATATCACATTACAATTCGCCTTTTCAATAACAGATACATTAGGACTCTACCAGGGAAACTTAAAACTACTCATTGTCTTCTTGATATCATCAATTATCTTCTTAAAACCACGCACCAATTAGTTAAAACTTTTCAAAGATTTCCAAAAAACGTATACCATCGGCCTATTGCTTCACCATGTCGCGCTAAAACTTCTTACTGTCGCCTTGAAACTTCTTATTGTTGCCTTGAAACTACTCAGTGTCGCATTAAAACCCTTCCGTGCTGTTTTAATACTAGGCGGTGTTTTATTAAGACCATACCTATTCGCACAACAAACCTACATTGTCGCGCAGGCGTTTCTCAACCATTTGGTTTTATTCGTCATCAATCAAAGTGTTAGTGAAGAAATACTTTTAACGGATTAAATGAAATGCCACCCTATCATTTCGAGGGAAACGACCGTAGGAAGTGACGAGAAATCCCCCGAGTAAGGGTCGGATGCTCAGGGGACCTCTCAGTCGTGCCTCCTTACCAATGAAAACTTCTTGTAATAATATGAATAGTAGTCATATGTTGAATTTTGAATATCGAACACCGAACCGATTTCAGAAGTTAGGGAGAAGGGCGAATCAACCCACTAACCCAATGTCCATTCATTATTCGTTAATCGACATTCGATATTCAGTCCCATTGTCATCATACTATGGGCGTCCGCCATAGGCGGAGACTTTTTACTCGAAATCCCAGGGTGGTGTTTTGGGGATCTCTCATCAGCAAAAGGCTTATATCAGAAGGGCTGAATTAACATAGCTGACTAATGTTAGCCTATTTACCTTTCAACAACCTTAAATCCAATACTGGCTGTAGCTCCTGTTTCGTCTACCACAGTAAGCCGATGCTGACCAGGTTGGGGACTCAAAGCCTGTTGATGCATGTTTTTAGTTATTCCCACAAAGGTATCATCCAAATGCCAGAACACTTGGCTTCCTGGCTCGCGATGACTAATTTGCACCACAACTTTCTCCAATTTTCCGTCCATACCTCTTGGCAACATAATAGCCGCACCGGGAACCGGATAGATAAACTCCATCCGATCGGTTTCTTTCTCGAGAGCGCAACCCGGTTTCCATGGGGGTAATCCCCTATATAACGGATGATCTTTGCTGTAATACCATTCCTGAACAGGTGGCAACACAAAACAATCATAAGGATACATATCGACATGAGCCGCACAATTCACGCTCAGTCGTTGGGAATGTAAACTATCCGTAAAAATCCTTTGATGATAAGTACAAAGCCCACTCTTCGCTCCGGCAACATATACCTGAACAGTATCTTTATCAGGACAATAGTCTCCCGCTTTGCACCCACTTTGATGACATACTACCATATCAATCAATTCGTCATATGGCGGATAAAAATCCTGATGGGTTTCCAATTGCTGAAACACATCAAACATAATGGGAGCGGCCGACGAGGTACCTGAGAGACCGGTACGTCCTTCCCCATCGGCATTGCCAACCCACACGCCCACAATATAATCA
>JBFHGX010000159.1:0-8491 GCA_041582875.1 Bacteroidales bacterium
AAAAAAAGGAGATGAAAAACATATGGTTATTAATAATTTATATTTTTAATGCGTCTTCATTTTAAGTGCAAAATGTTAAAAACTAGTTTGATAGTTGTTTTAAAAAAGTTTTTTTTGCATTTTTGTAGAAACTTGGTTTTGAATAATCAAAGCTAATATCGTTAAGTAAATAAAATTTCTTGCCCCACAAAAGATTTCGTTTATGAAAAAACCCATCGACAAAAAGAAAACCGCAAAAAAAACTGCTGATGAGTTAATAATTAACCAACCGGTTTACTATGTGGCTATTGGGGCTTCGGCAGGGGGACTTGAGGCTATTGATACTTTTTTTTCGAATATGCCCTCTACAAGCGGATTGGCTTTTATTGTTGTTCAACATCTTTCGCCTGATTATAAGAGCCTGATGGTTGAACTCCTTTCCAAAAAAACCATCATGCCGGTTCATCGGGCCGAAGATAATATGCTGGTTTTGCCGAATAATGTGTATTTGATTCCACCCAAAAAAAACCTGACCATTTTCCATGGTAAGTTATTTCTCAACGAACAAGACCACAGTAGAGGAGTAAACCTGCCCATTGATGTTTTTTTTAAGTCGTTGGCCGAAGATCAGGCTGAAAAATCGATCGGAGTTATTCTTTCTGGTACAGGAAGTGATGGAACCCGTGGATTGCGTGTAATAAAAGAATATGCCGGCATGATCATGGTGCAAAAGGAAGATTCGGCCAAATTTGATGGCATGCCACGAGCAGCCATTTCAACGGGGTTGGCAGATTATATTCTTCCACCTGATGAAATGCCCGGGCAGCTTATTTCTTTCGCGAAGCACCCATATGCAACCAAGATTTTGAGTTCAGATATGCTCATCAATGATGAGGAGGGGTTAACACGTATTTTTTCTCTGCTTCGAGAAAAATGTAAAGTGGATTTTACATTTTACAAGCCAAGTACTATCACCCGGCGCATAGAGCGACGGATGGCCATCAACCAAACCGAAGACATTAAAGAATATGCACGACAACTCGTTAAAAATCCTGGTGAAGTAATTTCCCTTTATCGGGAATTATTAATTGGTGTTACCAGTTTTTTTAGAGATCAGGAAGCTTTCAATTTACTTCAGGAAAAATATTTGCCTTTAATTTTTAATGCTTCTGAAAACCGGGAGCTTCGTTTTTGGGTTGCGGGTTGTTCCACCGGTGAGGAGGCATACAGCATGGCCATGGTTGCACGGGAATGCATGGAAGAAATGGGCAAAACTTTTGACATTAAAATATTTGCTACAGATATTGATCGGGATGCTATCCATTTTGCAGCCACAGGCATTTATCCTGAAAGTGTTGCCGCTGATTTATCACCCCGACTATTGTCAAAGTATTTTTTTAAAAAAGACGACAATTATCAAATAACCAGGAGCATCCGCGAGATGGTTGTTTTTGCACAACACAATATCATTAAAGATCCTCCATTTACCAATGTGTCGATGTTGAGTTGTCGCAACCTATTAATATACTTGCAACCTGTGCTGCAGAGAAAAGTGTTTGAGTTTTTCAATTTTTCGCTCAAAAAAAACGGCATTCTACTGCTTGGTACCAGCGAATCGACAGGCGAGATGAGTGATTTTTTTGAACCACTGGATACCAAATATAAAATTTATCGGTCAAAAGGATTGTCGAAGCCAATTTCTGACACAGGCCATTTGCTTAAGTATACCGACACCCGCGCTCGCAGTATCCGTGAACAATATGCCGGGGTTAGAAGAGGGTTAAGAGCAACAGAAGAAGAACGGGTGCTAGAGCGCTTTTTTCAAACCATTGCCGAAGAATATTTACCGGTTTCGCTTATAGTAAACGAACACATGGAGGTGCTTCACACCATTGGTGACCCAAACCAGTATCTTAAAGTGCCCAGTGGAAAGCTGGTGAACGATATATCTAAGATGGCTATAAAGGAGTTGTCTGTGCCATTGAGTACAGGCATTCAAAAGGTTTTTCGCACCCATCAGGAGATCCGCATTTCTAATATTCGGTTACGAAATAATGCTAATCATACTTTAGTCGATATCCGTATTATGCCCATGTGGCAAAAAAAAGGAAATGAAGATCTGGTTGTTGTTATTATTGGTGAAACCAAAAAAATAGATATCCTCGACAAGGCCCAGAACATACAGTCGTATGACCTAACGAAAGAGGCTGAAGAGCATCTTCATAACTTGGAGCTGGATTTGCAATTTACCCGTGAAAATTTGCAGGCTACCATCGAAGAACTGGAAACCTCAAACGAGGAACTGCAAGCCACCAACGAAGAATTATTGGCAAGCAACGAGGAGTTACAGTCTACCAACGAGGAATTACAATCCACTAATGAAGAATTGTTTACGGTAAATGCTGAGTATCAGAATAAAATTATAGAGCTTACCGAACTATACAACGACGTCGAAAACATTTTGAGTATTTCTCAAATCAGCCTGATCCTTCTGGATGAAAATCTTGAAGTAAAAAGGTATTCGCCGAACATCACAAAAATATTCAGTTTGCTGTCAAATGATGTCGGTAGACCTATTACGCATATTTCTCATTTTATTAAGGACATTGACCCGATTAAAGTATTGAGCCAGGTGCAATCCAGCAACACTTCTTCTGAAAATGAGATTTGTACTGAAGATGGCCGGGTTTACCTTATGCGCGTTGAACCATATGTTATTGGTCCAAAATCGTATTCAGGCATTGTGGCATCATTTATAGATATTACAGAACAGAAAACCTCAAAATCAGCCCTTGAAACTTCTGAAGACAGGTTTTTAAAGTTGTTCGAAACCATGGATTTAGGTGTTGTATATCAAAATGCCGATGGATCAATTATTTCCGCCAACCCCTCAGCTGAAAATATTTTAGGCCTGTCCATCGAACAGATGCAGGGTAAAAAATCAGTGGATCCACACTGGAAATCAATACATGAGGATGGTTCTCCATTTCCGGGTGAAGAACACCCTTCCATGATTGCGCTTAAAACTGGTGAAAAGGTGCTTGATGTTGTGATGGGAGTATTCAACCCGAAAAAAAACGGAACCACATGGATCAATGTTTCAGCAGTTCCCATGTTTAAGAAAGGGGCAAAAAAACCTTTTCAGGTGTATGCTACTTTTAAGGATATTACCGGGCACAAGCAAGCGCAATTGGATCTTGTAAAAAATGAAGAACAATACCGCTTGCTGTTTAGCGAAATTAACAGTGGAATTGCTGTGCACGAGATGATTTTTGACGATAAAGGCGAAGCTATTGATTATAGATTTCTTAAAGTGAACAATGCTTTTGAAAATCAGACTGGGTTGAAAGCAGCTGATGTTATTGGGAAAACAGTACTTGAGGTAATTCCAAACCTGGAGGAAACCTGGATAAAGCGATACGGAGACGTTGTAAGGAATGGTGAACCGATAAGTTTTGCTCAATATAGCAAGGAGTTTGAAAAATATTATGAAGTAAGGGCTATCCGACTATCTAGTATACAGTTTGCCGTTATTTTTCACGATATTACTGAATATAGGAACCAGGATTAATTGGATGTATTTCAAGTATCATATTTTTTACTAGAAAACTAAAAATGGATGAGAGGCTAAAGCGATTAAGGGAAAAAGCTGAATTAATTTTAAATAAAGATGAAAATCAGGATTCTGATATTCGCATAGATGATTTTAACAGGATTATACAGGAATTAAGGGTTTATCAGATTGAGCTGGAGCTTCAGAATGAAGAATTGCGCCAAGCGCAAAAATCATTGGAGGAGTCCAGAAATAGCTATGCGCAATTATACAATCGTGCTCCTGCTGGATATGTCACCCTCAGCAACAACGGCATGATTTTGCAAGCCAATCAAACCTTTTTGGATATGGTTCGCCATGACATGCAGGATGTCTTGAATTCAAGCTTTACAGATTTTATGGCTTTTGACCAGCAAAAAATTTTTCTAAGCAGATATAAAGCTTTTTTTAAAAAGCCTGAGGGAAAGAAAATGGAGTTGAAAATGATCAAAAAAAAAGGCAGCCCTTTCTTTGTCAGAATTACTGGTAGCTTGATTTCGGGTAATGCTCCATTTAAAAAAGGCGAAAGTCAGGAACAAAAACTCTTTATTATTATCAATGATATTACACAGGAGAAACAGATTGAAGCATCTTTGCAGGAAAGTGAATTTAATTACCGCACCCTTGCCAATGGTGGACAGGCATTGATCTGGGCATCGGGTACAGACAAATTATGCTATTACTTCAATGATGTTTGGCTCGAATTTACTGGCCATACATTAGAAATGGAAATGGGTAATGGTTGGGCGGAAGGAGTACATCCCGACGATTTAGACAGATGTATTAAAACATATGTGACGGCCTTTGATAACCGTGAAAAATTCAGCATGGAATATCGATTGCGACGTTATGATGGGGTATATCGCTGGTTGCAGGATGATGGAGCCCCCAGATACAATACCGAAGGTGAATTTATTGGCTATCTGGGCTTTTGTCTTGATGTTCATGAAAGTAAACAATATAAAATCCAACTCGCTCAGAGTGAAGAAAATTATAAAGGATTATCTTATGAGTTGGAAGCTATACTGGATCATATCCCAGGTCTGGTTTTTTACAAGGACTCTTCGAATACTTTTATCCGTGTAAATAAATTTTTTGCGGATTCTTACCAAAAGGATAAATCTGAATTTGAGGGTCTCCATTTATCTGAATTATATCCACATGAAATAGCCCGGATGTATCATGATGATGATTTGAGGGTGATAAATTCAGGTATTCCCCTCCTAAATTTTGAGGAACAATGGGACACTCCAGATGGAAAAAAGTGGTTGAATACCAGTAAGCTGCCTTTTTATGATGAGCAGGGTAGTGTCATTGGGATTATTGGTATTTCTCTGGACATTACAGAGCGTATACAATACGAAGAACGGCTCGCCACACAAAATACAGAACTTCATAAGCTCAATGCCGAAAAAGACAGATTTTTCGGCATCATTGCCCACGACTTGAAAAGCCCATTTAATGGAATTTTGGGTTTTAGTAATGTTTTGGTTGAGCAGATGAGAGAAAAGAATTATACTGGAATTGACAAATATGCCCATATAATAAAGCAATCTTCCGAACGAGCTATGGATTTGTTAATGAATTTGATGGAGTGGTCACAATCACAAACCGGGCATATGGAATTCGCACCTGAGAAGCTGGAGATGGTTCAATTAATTAATGAAATTACTCTTTTGTTTGACAATATTGCCGGGCAAAAATCAATTGTCATTAAACGATTCTTACCTCCCAATGCTTTTGTTGTAGCAGATAAGGCCATGATCAGTACAGTTTTAAGAAACCTGATCTCGAATGCAATAAAATTCACCTATCCGGGGGGCGAAATAGCCATTTTAGTTGAGAAAAATAGTCAAAGCGTACTCAGGATTTCGGTACATGATGATGGTGTTGGGATACCTAAAAACAGCATCCATAAGCTTTTTCAGATCGACAAGAATTATTCAACCAAAGGTACAAATAACGAAAAAGGAACTGGTCTGGGTTTGGTTCTTTGCAAAGAATTTGTTGAAAAAAATGGTGGCAAAATTTGGGTAGAAAGTGAAGAAGGCAAGGGAAGCGATTTCAAATTTACTTTGCCTGTGAATCAATAAATAATATTGAGCAAAAACTACTTATTACAGAATAGGTTCTAATTACAGAATAGGTTCTAAGCGATTGGTATGCCCCGGCATGGAGCCCATGTTGAATTCCTTCCTTATTTTGTAAGCACTTTTGGAAAGGTAGCAAGGATGTTTATTTTGCTTCAAACTAAACAACACATTTGCAAGCCGCTGTATGTCAATACTGCAAGCCAATCACGAAAATTTTCGGGAGCAAAAAAGTTGTTTTTTATACCCAATATTTCTATTAAAAAATGCATAAGATAATTTGAAATATAATCAATTTCAAAAATGAGTCATGTAAATTATGAACACTTGTGTAAGATAAATTTACAACGTCTTTTACAAGATATAACCATAAAGCATAGAATATGAGTAGATTATAGTTGCGGCATTGTATTTGAATATGTAAAATTCGTTTTAAATCAAATAAGATATTATGAAACTGGAATTTGCATTACGAAATCTATTTAAAAATAAGGTTGATGCTTTTATTAACATGGGCGGATTGGCCATTGGTATTGCCGTCTTTTTCTTAATTTCTTTGTACTCCAACCACGAATTGAGCTATGATAAATTCAATAGTAATTATAAAGATATCTATCAGGTTAATATCGGTAAAGCATTTTACACAGCCGCTCCACTTGCAAATTTAATGAAGGAAAGCATACCGGAATTACGGTCTGTTACCCGGATTTATCCGGGTAGTGGTCAGGCTCCTTTTATGGAGGTTGATGAAAATGGTGGATCATCAAAAAAAGTGAAAGTTAAAAATGTTGCTTTTGCCGACCATACTTTTTTCGACATGTTTAGTTTTAAGGTGATTTATGGTAATCTAACCACTGCTTTAAATGATCCATATTCAATTGTGTTAACCCGTAATACGTCGCAGCTTTTGTTTGGAACTGATAATTCAGTAGGTAAATCCATCTATTATAATGGAGACAGATCTAACATGCCCCAAATGCATATGACGGTAACAGCGGTTATTGAAAATATTCCAGACAATTCATCGGTTACCTTTAATGCCGTAGCATCTTTCGCAACATTAATATCCATTAAACCAACAGGAAGGGATATGGATTCAGACTGGGCAAACTGGTTGTATAGTACCTTTGCTTTATTAGATAATAACAACAGTGAAATCGTTGAAGAGAAAATAAGTAAATTATGGAAGGAATTGGAGTCAATACATTTTGCTGAAGATGAGCATCAGGAAATAGGTGTCGTTTCGTTGTCGGATATTCCATTTCATAACAATAACAAACGACAATTAATTTTCCTTATTCAGCTTGTGGGAATATTTATTTTAATCTTAGCATTGGTTAATTTTGTTAACCTTACTATTGCCAGATCCTCATTACGTGCCAGAGAAATTGCTGTCAGAAAGGTTAATGGTTCGTCACGATTTGAACTTATCAAACAATTTCTTTTTGAATCCGTACTTATCAGTATTTTAGTTGCACCGGTTTCATTGCTAATAGTCTCGCTAAGTGGGCCTTATTTTAATAATATCACTCATACTCAGATTTCATTTGATTTTATCCATCAACCATTACTGCTGGTATACTTTGCAATAGGTATCCTTGTAATAGGTCTTATTGCGGGCATTTATCCTGCATTTTATCTATCATCTTTCAAAATAATTTCGCTATTGAAAGGAGAGGTCACCAAAGGAAAAAAGAAGACCTCTTTACAATTTGGACTTTTTGTTTTTCAGTTTGTTATTTCAATTTCTCTGATTATAAGTACGGTAATAATATCCAAACAAATTGATTTTGTGAAGAATAAATCACTGGGATTAAATACAGCGAATATTATCGATTTTAATCAGAGTAAACAAATTGGAAAGGAGTATGATGTATTTAAACAAAGGCTTTTAAATAATCCAAATATTATATCGGTAACACGATCGAATAACGGACTAGCGAAAGATCTTCCTATGACTGTAACATGCGAGTATAATGGAACAAAGAAAACATTTACTGTTACAACGGTCGATCCTGATTTTATTCCAACGATGGATATTGAGATGCTCGATGGTAGAAATTTTTCATGGGAGATTCAAGGCGATAAGCAAGGGGCAATTATTATTAATGAAACCTTGGCTAAAGAGTTAGGATTAAAGTCAGTCGCGAATGCTGAATTTGTACTTTCTGAAGAGAAGGTGAAAATTATTGGGGTGACCAAAGACTTTTTTTATAATTCTTTCCGCCAAACAATGAAGCCATCTGCTTTGTGGTATGCCGATTGGAATTCACATATTCACGTTAAAATGAATAATCAAAATACAGTAGAGTCTTTAAAACATATTGAAAATATATGGAATGAGCTCTCGCCACAAACACCATTTGAATACGAATTTCTGGACAAAATTTATGGTCAGTTATACAAGTCCGAGGAAAATTTACAAAAGATATTTACCATCTTTTCTGTAATTGCAATTATTATAGCTTGTCTTGGTTTGTTTGGATTGGCTTTAAACAGCACTCAGCAACGTGTGAAAGAAATCAGCATTCGCAAAATAAACGGAGCTAAAATATCAGAAATTTTGATACTGCTCAATAAAAATATTATAAAATGGATTGTGATTGCATTTGTAATTGCCTGTCCAATAGCTTGGTATGCTATGCATGAATGGCTTGATAATTTTGCCTATAAAACTGAATTAAGCCTATGGATATTTGCGATAGCTGGCATATTGGCATTAGGAGTTGCATTATTAACTGTGAGTTTCCTGAGTTGGAAAGCAGCTTCGAGGAATCCTGCAGAAGGGTTGCGATATGAATAATTAAATCAGTGAGACTATGATTTCAGG